>JAFVTV010000006.1 GCA_017502975.1 Clostridia bacterium
ACGCAAGCCACCTCCCTTTACACAAGGGAGGCGATTTGTAGCCGGATATCCGGCGGCAGGGCGTTTTGTGCAATTGATAATCATTCAGTACATCTTAAGATGTTGCTGGTGTTATGCCCTGGAGGGGCTTCCGCATACCACCAGCTAAGCTGGTGGTTATGATTTTTTAGGGATCGAGCGTAAAAACATCAAGCTTTAGCAATCCATTGATAAAATCAACAACATTATACGAGCGCCAACCCGACATTTTTACATCAAAGAAGCGTGCTTGAGCAGTGCCTACCTGCAACACTTCCGCTTCTATCAGCGCGCCAATCGTGCAATCCTGTACCGCTTTATCAAGCTCATTGATCTTGGTCGTTCCATCTATTGCCTTAAGAATACCTTTTCTTTCGGAATCAGGCCAAAGGTCGGCAACAGTCATATTATTGATATTATCGGAAAGAGTTGAAAGATCAGATTTTGCAAGCACGGCAACCGCGCCTGAAACGGCATCGCCGTTTCCGTCATACCAAACCCCTTCCTCCTCGGAAAACTCAAGCATGGTACCGATCTTTACCGTTTTTGTATCGGTTTCAAGGCTGCCGATCTTGGTGTCGGCAAGCGCCCCGATAAGACCCGTAACCGGTGCTTCCATATCTGCAACGGTATTCCCCGTGCCGTCGATTTTTGTCTTGTACCATTTGCCTTCAATATTCTTAAAGCCAAGGCTATCACCAAGTTTGGCTGCTTGCATGGCGGCGGCTACCTTATCACTGTTGCCAAGATCGGAGATAGGCAAGTCTGCCAACACAAGATTAAGACCTGTGAGAGGCTGCTCCTTTTCATACCACGTGTCGGCAACACCGTCATCATTGGTATCCTTGAAGGTGTATCCGAGCAGATCGCCAATCTGCATGCTCTCAAGCTCTGTTTGCGCGTTTCCGAGATGAATACCCGCCAGCGAAGCGGTAATTCCCTCAGGCTCGGTTGTCATTTCCTTATCCTTATACCATTTTTCGGTATTGGTATTATAGTAGAAGCCAAAGGCGTAACCAAGCGGCATTTGATTGATCGTTCCTTCAATATCGCCAACGGTGCTCTCCATTAGATACGACATCACACCAGAGGCGGGCTGCCCGTTACTGTTTTGCCACTGTCCCTCAACCTTCTTGTAATTCAGCACCTCAAAAAGCTGTACCTCGCCAAGCTTATCGGCAACTGCAGAGGAGCTTTTCAACTCTGCAACAGTAAGATCAGCCATTTTTGCCATGATACCCGTTGCAGGCACAGCTCCGTTATACCAGGTATCGGGCGTGCCGTCAGCGTTGGTATCAACAAGAGTATAACCAATGGCATCGCCAAGCGCGATTCCCTCAATGGTGGCTGAGTTGATCTCATTCAAGGGCTTATCTGCCAAGACCTTTAAAACACCCGTAAGCGTGACGTCATTACTGCTATCCCCGTCATCACTGTAAATAGAGTACCACGTATCGCCAACCTTTTTATATCCCATGGCATCTGCCAAGGTGATCTCACGCAGTTTTGAAGAAAGAACGTCACCGTTTGAAAGATTGCCAAGCGTTAGCTCTGCCAATTTCCCCATCATGCCTTCAGCAGGCTTCTCTCCGTCATACCAGGTATCAGGGGTGCTGTCATCATCGGTATCGGTATAGACGTAACCAAGCACCTCACCAAAGGCAACGGTATCAAGTGTTTGACTGTTCAGCTCATTGATACGCTTGTCGGCAAGCACGGCAAGCACGCCGGTAACCTTCACATCGTTGGTGGGGTCACCGTCATCGGTATAGGTGGAATACCACACACCGTCATGCTCGGTGTAATCAAGTGCCTCTGCCAAGGTCATGCCACGCACGGTATCCTCAAAGTTTACCTTACCCTCAAGCACGCGAGAAAGTGGCAGATTGGCAAGCTCGAGCATGGTACCGGTCACGGGCGTGAGCGTGCCCGTTGCGCCGTCCTTCTTGAAAAAGGCGTATTGATCATAGGAGCTTGCGTCATCGGGGTCGGCGGGTGCGGTAACGTCACCGCGCTCATATCCCATGGCATCACCCATGCGAAGTCCCGCAAAAGCCTCGGTAAGATTAAACTCACCGTTCATAATATCGGCAAGCAGCACGCTTGCAATGCTGTTTTGCACAGCACCAACGTATTCGCGTGTACCCTCAGACCCGGCGACCTCACGGTACCAACGACCGTCGTTGCCAAGGGTATAGTTCTGCACGTCACCAAGGGTAAGATCGCCCATTGCACCGACCAGATCAAGTTCACCGTTTAAAATAGAGGATACGGAAACATCGGCAATGGCGGCAAGCACAGGGCTGATCTCCTCTTCAACCCCTGCCGTGATCTTGACCCATTTGTGCCCGATCACATCACCCGTATCGGCATCGGTGATCTCGCGGTAGGTATATCCCTGCATATCACCAAGATAAAGTGAGCCAAGAGTCTTATTGATATCCATTTTACCGTTGAGAAGATCGGTTATGGCAATATTGGCAAGCTCCTGCTGCATTTTGCCAAGCACCGCGCCGTCCTTGAGCCACTGATAGCCAACCACTACAAGCTCCTCGCTGTCGGGCAGGGGTTCCGTGATAGCGTCACCGCGTGTATAACCGCTTTGCAGATCGCCAAAATAAAGATCCTCAAAACTTTCATCAAGAGAGAGCGTGCCGCCAAGCACATCGGAAAGTGCAATATCCGCCAGCACGGCATTCATTTTGGTAGCAACAACATCGTCAGCCGCGTCGCCGTTATCTGTATATTCCTGATACCAGGTGTCATTTACGTACGTATAGCCAAGCACATCGCCAAGATGAAGCGCGCCCGTAAGCGCATTCAGATCAAAGCGGTAGCGTCCTGTTTGAGTATCGGGCAAAATGATGTCCTCAACGCAAAGCCCCTCGCACATTTTATCAAGCAAGGCGCCGCTTACAATGCCCGAAAGCAGGGGGCGAAGTTCTTGCGTGCCGATATCGGTGGCAAACACACCAAGCAGATCACCGTTTTTGGTGGCAGCATCAAGAATGTTTCCAAGGTCAAGCGTTGCCAAAGCCTCCTGCAAGGTGGGATTTGCCGCATCGACACAGACAACGTCACCGTTTTCATCAAAGGAAACACCCGTCAAATATCCAAGTTTTACACCCGAAAAAAGTTCACCGTAAGCACCGCTTGTAAGGAGCGCCAAGGGACGGTCAGACAAGGTTTCTACAAGAAGGGGGCTAAGCATTTCATCGGGCAGAAAGGAAAGAAAATAACCCATTTTTAAGTTATCTGCAATAACTGCGCCCACATCACCCGACACCAGTTGATCAAGCGGCAGAGAAAACAGGTCGGTTGGCAGCATAGCAAGCGTTTCCTCGGGCAAAGCAATGCCGTAGTGCGCGATCAGCGAGTCAAGCGTATAATTTTGAAGGTCGGCACGCACGGAATTGAAATCTGCAATCAACTCTAAAATAGAGGTGCTTGTCAGATCAATATCACCGTTTGAGGTAAGATATGCATCGGCATTTTCGGCAATGCCAAATTGCTGCAGCATATCAATGGTAAGACCGCTGAAAGCATAGTAAAATATACCTATCACTGAGCCGTAGGCAATCGCCATGCCAAGCAAAAGCGTGAGAATAAAGCGCAAAAGCGCAAAAATCACACGCAAAATATAGTGCTTTTTGCGCGGGCGTCTTTGCTTTTTTGCCTTCTTTTCTTTCTTTGCCTTTTTATGTTTTTCCTTGTTCTCCGCGGGCTCCTTTTCGGCAAGGTTTTGCTCTACGGGCGCGGGGTGCGCCTCTTTTGCGGGCGGAGTGGCTTTGGTTACCGCACCCTCTTGGTTTTGCGGAACCGCTTCTTTTGGTGCAGGATCACACACCTCCTCCGTTACCGCGGGGGCGGGCTCCTCCTTTTGCGGCGCATCACACAAAGCAGGCGTGCCTTCTGCCTCTTTTGGCAGTTCATCAGAGTTCTGCTGCTCCATATCCTTTTCAAACTTGTTTTGCTCTTGATCCATTGTAAATATCCCCTTTTACATGTTTGAATATGATTGACTGTTAATACTCTCTGTTACCGCCCTTAAAAGCGCGCTCCATATCGCGCTTGGCGGCATTTTTTGCCATATCCTCACGTTTGTCGTAAAGTTTTTTACCGCGGCACAGCCCGATCTCCATTTTCACGCGCGAGCCTGAAAAATACAGTGAGAGCGGAATGACCGAAAATCCCTTTTCCTGCGCCTTGCCCAAAAGGCGCAAAATCTCACGCTTGTGCATCAAAAGCTTTTTGGGGCGAAGCGGATCGCGATTGAAGATATTTCCCTTTTCATAGGGGCTGATGTGTACACCAAGCGCAAAGATTTCGCCGTTTTTAAAGGAACAGTAGGAATCCTTTAAATTGACGGTTCCGGCACGCAAGCTCTTCACCTCAGTGCCGAACAGCTCTACTCCCGCCTCAATTTTTTCATCTACAAAGTAATCATGCCACGCTTTCTTGTTTTGTGCAATATTTCGCGTGGGCTTTTTTTGTTTTTCAATCATAATGTACTCCTTGCTTGGTCTTAAAGCTAAGCATTGCCGCCATGGGCGGTCTTTAATCAGCGGCGCAAGAGGAGCATGCGCGCGTTTTACCTGCCTCGGTTGCCGCGCTTACCGTGCCCGATTGCACGTTGGTCTTTCCTTTAATATGGTGGCAATCGCTGTTGGTATGATATACACTGCCACTTGGCAACCAAAACACAGCGATTGATTGTGTTACGGTATCTACGGGATTTGACGGTTGCTCAGGGGTGTGCGTTCCCTCAGGTGTGCTATTCTGCTCCCCCAGCAAGGACTGGCGCAAAGCGGCAACGTCACTTGCTGACAGCGGCTCTCCCGCATCAAAGGGCTCGACAGCGGCACATGACGCGGTGCTAACAGCAAGCAACAGCACCGTCAGCATGAAAAAACAAATTCTTATCGCCCTCATGCTTCCTCCAACAAACGCTCCAGCAACCCCATGCGCGATGAGGAAAACTCATATGCACGCTTGTAATCGTCATTTTGACGGCAACATTGCTCCATGTCACCAAAAACCTCATACATCAAAACGCCGACGGTAAGCGCATCGCTTGATAGCAATTTTTCGTAAGCATCAAGCGCCGCGGCTGTTTCACCGTTTCGCATGAGAGAAAGCGCCTTCAGTCGGGCAGCATACACAGTGCCTTCATTGCGCGAAAGATATGCGGCAACCTCGCCCACACGCTCCTCATCAAGCGCCTCTTTGGCAAGTATATACGAGCAAAAATCATCGCCCACAGATTTTGCGGTGTCAATCTCGCTCATTTCCAATATGTCCGAGGTAAGGGTTGGTGAGAGCAAGGAAAGATAGCGAAAATACACTGCCGCACGCGTACGGATCCATGCGGTGTTATAAACGGTATTTTCAGCCGCGGAAATGGCGCGGTCAAAGCCGGTTGCCGCCGCGCGCAGTCTGCCGCTATCAAACGCCGCCTTGGCTATATGATATTCACACTCAGCGCGGATCAATGCGATCTCATCATCAAAGCAATCACCCAAATTAGCGTTAAGAATGGCAATACAACCTGCGTGATCCCCTGCCAACAGTGCGCGGCGAATGTTTGGCATTGCTGCCATTTTGCGGTATGCAAAATCATCGCTCTCTTCGGCAAGCAAATATCCAACAGGGACATTTAAGCGCGCCGCAATATAGCACGCGGTGGGCAATGACGGCAATGCCGCGCCACGTTCGATGGTGCACAGCATATTACGCGTGATCTGATCGCCTGCAAGATCCGCTTGCGTCATAAGCTTTTCAAGGCGCAGATTTCGTATTTTTTCGCCAACGTTCATACGGTAAGCCATCCTTTTTGCAAAAAGTAAATAACATTTACAGTATACCACGCACACCCTTGTATGTCAAGGGATATTGCAAGAATAATAGACAATATGTAGAAGTTTTTTACGACAAATTTTGAGCGAAGAAAGCTAGCAAACAAAGGAAAGCCGCTTCAGATTGAAGCGGCTTTCCTTTTGTGACACACAAACACTTAAAGCTCAATGTCAATATAAACGGGAGCATGATCGGAAAGATAAAGATAATAATCGGGCATATGGCGGTCAAAGCGCTTGATTGCCCCTTCGGGGAAATCCTTTACGATAATATGGTCAAAGGTATGCAGGTAATCAAGCCCCTCGTGCCACTTGCCGGGGCCGTGTGTCGAAAGCGAATTAAAGCCGCCATCCTCAATGGCATAGTCGGTAGCGAGGTCGTGGGCGTGAAGATAGCCACCCTCCCACAATACAGGAATAAGCGCCTCGGAGTCCGAGCCTCCATTGAGGTCACCGACCAAAACAGCAGGAATATCTCCGTGAATGCGGCGGTACTTTTCAATCAGCTCCTTTGCCATGCGGAGCTGGAAGGCTCGCGCCTCGTTGGAGCCGGGGCAATATTTCGGATGCTCGGGGTTACCGCGTTTAAACCAAAGATGAGTGGTAAGGAAAATAAACATTTTCCCGTCCTCCTTGGTGCGAAATACGGCAAGCGTTGCCCCCTTGCTTCCACTGTCGTTGTATCTCTTGGGCAGACCCTCGATAAGAGTCGGATAGCGCAGATATTCGGTATCCACCAACTCAAGCCGATCGGAACGATAGATGATGGGCGTATAGTTACCCCAGATCAGTGCATAGTTGGAAAGTCCTGCATCTGCTGCATAAAACTTAAAATACTGCTGCATTTCGGGCGTGATCTCCTGCCCACCAACAACGTCGGGCATAAGATCCTGAAACACGCGGATGTGACCGTGCATACGCGTAGCGGCGGAGGAATCAAGCCCCAGCTCCTGCCATTCGGGACGGTTGTCGCTCCAGTACCATTGGTTCTGGCTCATCAAACGCAACTTGCTCATATTATATCTCCTTTGAATTAAGATTTTCGATAAATAAAAATATCCATTTCCGCCTCACAGGTAAGGTGCTCGCAGGTGGCAAGGCGTTCCTGCCCCTCCCTTGAGGTGCGGTAATAATAAGGGGTCATGGCAAACAGACTGCCTATCGCTTCTCTTTCCAGTTCCATGGAAAAGGAAAGCATTTCTCGTGCCAGCTCGGTCATCGAAACGGGAAGATCGGCGCGCGGCTCGTTTGCGTGCGGTTGCTCGTAAAGCATACGCTTTAACGAAAGCAAATGATCTCTCCCTGCCCCTGCCACAATCAAAATGCCGCCCGGTCTTAGCACACGCAAAAATTCCTGCTCGGCAACAGGCGCAAATAGGCTGATCACGGCATCCACCGAGGCATCCTGCAAGGGGAGCGTATAAATGCCTGCTACCGCGAAAAACGGATCTACACCTTCTCTTGCGGCGCGTTTGGCAGCAGCTCGGATACCGCGCTTGGAAAGATCAAAGCCATAGCACCGAAAGCCCTCGCGCGCCAGCCGGCAGGTATAATAGCCCTCTCCGCACCCTGCATCAACCACCGCAAGCCCTTGACTATATGCCGATAAAAGCTCCGAAATGCGCGCGGCAAAGGGTTCATAATGACCGCCACTGAGAAATGCCGTGCGTGCCGCAATAAGGGTGGCGTCATCACCGCCGCCCGTTGCCTTTGATGCGGCAAGATTCACATATCCATCTGCCGAAAAATCAAAGCAGTGCCGACGTGTACCGTGACAAAAAAGACTATTTCTCTGTTTTGAAGTTGCAGCACCACATATCGGGCAACGCAAGCCACTGCTCCACCACATAAAAACCTCAACAAAATTTTAAAAGCCCCTCGCGCTTTGCGCGAGGGGCAAAACTTTATTTTATTATAGCATACAATTTTCCAAAAAACAACTCTTATTTTTTGTTTTATCCTTATTTTACAAGGGGTAACTCGAACCAAAATACACTGCCAACGCCAACGGCACTTTCCACGCCGTAAAGCGCACCGTGTGCCTCCAAGATCCCCTTCACGATAGACAAGCCAAGACCCGTGCCGATCACAGCACGGTTATGCACCTTATCCACGCGGTAATAGCGATCCCAAATATAATCGATCTTATCGGGGGAAATACCCTCTCCGTCATCTGCCACAGAAAGCCGTACGCTCTCCTCCTTCAGTACGATCGTCACACGAACACGCAGGCTTTTACCCGTATAGTTCACAGCGTTGTTAATAAGGTTATAGATCACCTGCAGGATCATGCCGCGGTCTGCCTGCACCTGCGCCTCGCCCTGTGTTTCAAAGATAATATGGTATCCGTTGTGTCGAATGAGAGTGTCATAGCGCCGCATGGTTTCCTGTGTCAAGGCACTCAGATCAAAGGTCTCGGGTTCGGGCTTTTTGGTGCCCGCCTGTAGCTTGGAAATGTCGAGCAGATCGCTGACCAGCTCCGACAGGCGCGTGGTTTCATCTATAATGATCTGTGCATTTTCAGCATTGTTTTCACCCGGCAGATCGCGCATGATCTCGCTATACCCCTTGATCATGGTAAGGGGCGTGCGCAGGTCATGTGAAATGTTGGCAATGAGCTCCTTCTGTAAATTATCTGTGGCTCCGATCTCTCGCGCGGCAAAATTCAGCGTTTCGGCGAGCTCGGCTATCTCACGGTAGCCACGCCCCTCAAAATCCGCCGTATAGTTCCCCACCGCAAGCTTTCTCGCCTTTTCCGTAATGGCAGAAAGGGGCGTTGCAATGATACGCGAAAGAATGAAAGCAAACAGAATTGCACCGCAAAGCAGGAAAAATGCAGTCCACAAAAATTGTACCTGCAGGGTTTTTACCGTTGCGCTAACGGGCGTAAGCTCACAGTCAAGCAAAATAAAGTACTCCGCGCCATCCTTCTCTATCAAGCGCGCACAAATGGCGTTGACAGTATCGGCAGGCTGAAGCAAGCCCGGCAAATAAAAATTCTCGGCATCTCCTGTTACGAAATCGGTGTTAAACTCCATGCGCTTATCATAGACACCGTTATTCATCTTCGCGTTGACATAAAGATCCTCCAGCAGGCTTGAAGACAAATGATGGATCATGCAGTTCACACCCGCGTTGCCATCTCCCACCGCCTTTGCCATACCGTCTATAATGATAAACACGCGGATGCATATTCCATTTTCCTCAGCGGTCTTTTGCAATTGATCGGTAAATTTTTTGTCGCCGATATACGTGCAAATATCAAGATATGTCTCTTCAAGCTCGGAAAACTTTTCACGCTCGTAAAAATAACTGAGAAGCCTGATCTGCAGGATCCAGATCGCAAGCAACACCAAAACGGTAAATGCCACAAGCGCAATGACGAGCTTTACACGAATACCGGCACTCCGTTTTTTAACTTGTGTTGCGGTATTTTTCGTGCTCATTTTTGCTCCTCGAAGCGGTAACCGACACCGCGCAACGTAACTACATAAGAGCTGTAACGTCCAAGGCTCTTACGAAGCAGCTTGATGTGCGTGTCAAGCGTGCGGGCATCGCCAAAGAAATCATACCCCCACACCTCACTGATGAGGCGCTCTCTGGTAAGCGCCACATTGCGGTTGCGAAGCAAGTAGAAAAACAGATCGTATTCCTTGGGGGACATTTCCACGCGCTTGCCATCAACATACACAATGCGCGCGGTAAGATCGGCGCGAAGCCCCCCGTTATCAAATTCAACGATCTGATTTTCGGTGCGCTCTTGCTCTGCTTTGGGCTTTACACGCTTCATCACCGCCTCCACGCGCAGCATAAGCTCGCGGGGCGAGAAGGGCTTGATCACATAATCGTCAACGCCAAGCTCAAAGCCGTTGATCTTATCATACTCATCGCCACGGGCAGAAAGCATGATGATAGGCGTTTGCTGTGACTTGCGGATCTCGCGGCAAGCGGAAAATCCGTCAAGCTCGGGCATCATGATATCGAGAATAATGATATCGAACTGCTCCGCGCGCGCCATGCGCACGGCCTCCATGCCGTCGCCTGCCTCAGAAACGGTGTGCCCTTCAAATTCAGCATACTTGCGAATGATCGATCTAATACGAATCTCATCATCTACAACCAGAATGTTATACATTTCGTATTTCCTTTCAAAAGTCGTATTAATTAAAGTTTACGGTGCTATTTTGGGGGATATATTCAATGAGTGTTACCTCTACCGTTTGCTGTTGGTTGTTGCGATAAATGGTAAGAGTAACGGTATCGCCAACATTTTTTGTGCGGATCAAACGCTTCAATGCACTAACGGTGGAAACAACAGTACCGTCGACCTGATAAATGAAATCGCCTACCTTCAAGGGTGAGCCGTTATCCACGGCATATACATAAGGCATGTTCACAAATTGCCAATAGCCCACCTGCATTGAGTTATCCACGATCGTAGCGCCAATGGCGGGCACGCCCGGAATATAGCCGTGATCAAGCAGATCATTGATGGAAAGAATGGCCGTATCCACGGGAATGGCAAAGCCAAGCCCCTCAACACCCGATGCCGAATACTTGGCATTAACCACGCCGATCAGCTCGCCCGCCATGTTAAAAAGTCCGCCGCCAGAGTTACCCGAATTGATCGCCGCACTCGTTTGGAGCAGCGTCATCACCGTACCGTCGCTCATTTCCACCTCACGCTCAAGCGCGCTGATGATACCCTCGGTCACGGTGCCACCCAGCTCACCCAAGGGATTGCCGATGGCAAACACGTCCTCTCCCCACGCAAGCGCTGCGCTGCAGCCAAGCTTGGCAACGGTCAAGGTTTCCCTTGGCGTGATCTTCAGAATTGCAATATCGTTTTCCTCATCGGTTCCGCGCAAATACGCCTCATAGGTATTGCCATTGGTCAGGCGCACATAGATGTTATTCACGCCGTCGATCACGTGATTGTTGGTCACGATAATACCGTCGGCATGTATGATGACACCGCTGCCCGCGCCCGCACTCAGTTGCCCGCGGTTTGACACAGTCGTAGTGGAGATCTCCACAACGGAATTGCGTACTGCGGCAACTGCGGCAATGCGTGTGGTGGCATTGTCACCCGCAGAACCGTTAGGAGAGCCGATAAGCCCTGTACCGTCATTTTGGGTAATGGTAACGCCTACATAATTATAATTCGCTGCGTCACCCACCTCATATACCGTATCCGAGGTGCCGTTGCCCGAAGATCCGCTGGGGTTTACTCCGCCGTTGCCGTCTGTATCATTCGCATCCAAGCGGTCGTTTACAAGATCTGCAATAAGATAGCCGCCAAGACCTGCAACCGCACAAAACAGCACGCAAACAGCCACGATCAGTGAAACAAGGGCAAGCTTGCTGCCGCGCTTTTTGCGCAATTGAGCATGCCCCGCACCAACCATTGGCACGACCACAGGGGGCTGATTGTTATTTTGATAGGAAATGCTATACCACTGTGTTTGGGGAGTGCTTTGCTCCTCGGTGCGATCGGCAGTCCCTTCGGTTGCCGCGTCACCGTCTACACGCATGCTTGCATCGTGCTCACGGTCCTGATCGCCTTCAAGATCAAAACGGTCAAACTCACTCATATATTGCTCCTTTTCATTTTCCACATTTATGGTTACAGTATAGCTCTTTTATGTGATGATTTGATGATATCGGTGCAAAAATGTGCTGAAAAGCACACGACGTGTATTTTATCCATTGCAATTTTAATTATGTTTTGATATAATTATAACATAACTCACGAAAGGTGGCAACCCCCATGAAAGGCACAGTAAAAAATCTGCTTAGCGCACGTGGCATCACACTCGTTTCACCCGTGCCGCTTTCTGCGCTCACGCTCACGCGCCCCTATCTACTCGCGCGGCACGGCATTGAGGGCGGAACAGCTTTTATGTTTGCCGTACCTTATTATACCACAGCTTGTGATGATCCTGCAAGAAATATTTCAATTTATGCGGTTTCCCGTGATTATCATCGCTTTTTTTCGATGCTTTTTGATGAAATTTTGCCAATTTTAAGAGATAAATTTCCCCAAAACCGTTTTGCGGGCTTTACCGACCATTCCCCCATTGCCGAAGGCGAGGCTGCTGTAAAGGCAGGACTTGGTATGTTTGGATGCAACCATTTATTTTTGACAAAGGAACACAGCTCCTTTGTTTTTCTCGGTGAGATCATCACCGATGCCGTGCTTGACTGCGATGTGAAGGAGATCTCGGTTTGCACCGCCTGCGGCGCGTGCAAGCGTGCCTGCCCCGTAGGGCTTGATGTGAAGCGCTGTCTTTCCGCGCTGACACAGCAAAAGGGCACGCTTGACAGTGATGCGCAAAAGGCACTGTTTGCACATGGCATTGCCTGGGGATGTGACATCTGCCAGGAGCACTGCCCCGTAACCAAGGCGGCAAAGAAAGCGGGAACGCTCTATTCCACGATTCCCTTTTTTGCAGAAAACGCCATACCGCACCTTACAACCGAAACGATAACGGCAATGAGCGATGAAGAATTTGCCGCGCGCGCCTACAGTTGGCGCGGGCGCGAGGTGATTTTGCGCAACCTCGCCTTACTGGAAGGAGGCGAAGTGTTATGATACGGTTCCTTTATGGCGGCAACACCGCGGGGCGGGATGCTGCGCTACTCCGCCACATAAGCGAAAACATAAAAGCAGGCGAAAAGGCGATCCTTCTTGTTCCCGAGCAGGAAACCGTTACCGCCGAGCGACACATGGTAGAAGCGCTCCCCCCCGCCGCACAGCTCACCTTTGAGGTATCCAACTTTACCCGTCTTGCAAACCGCACCTTCCGCGCGGTGGGCGGTCTTTCCTACCGCTACGCGACGCCTGCGGCTTCTGCGCTTATCATGTGGAAAACACTGCGCACGATTGCGCCTCAACTGACGCAATACGCAGCACATGCCGCAACCGACCTGCGCTTAACCGATCGCATGCTCTCTGCCGTGGCACAGTTTAAGGCATATTGCATCACCCCCGAGGCGCTGAGCGAAACCGCACAAGCACTGCCCGAGAGCGACCCCTTAAAGGCGAAACTGGGCGATCTTGCATTGGTGCTTGCCACCTATGAGGCAGAGCTTCATACCCGCTTTGCCGATGCGGCTGACGATGTTTCGCGCGCAACGGCACTGATCACCGCAAACAAGCACCTCTTTTCCGACACGCACATCTACATCTCCTCCTTTACCGATTTTACCGCACAGGAATTGGCGCTAATCAAGGCGCTTATGGAGATATCACCCAGCCTCACTGTTGCGCTTCCTCTTGCCTCAAGAGCGCACGAGGGCATCCACCTTGCCTCTGCCCTCTCCACAGAAAAGCGCCTGATCCGCATTGCCAAAGCCCTTGACAAGCGCATCTTTGAGGAGATTTTGCCTGCCGAAAAGCCAAAAACCGCACTTGACTATATCCGCCGCGACTTGTTTGACATGAATGCAGAGCCTGCCCCCATGGGGCTTGCTGAGGGCGACGAGATCACGCTCACGGTTGCGGCCAACCCCTACGAGGAGGCGGAGTATGCCGCCACCGTGATCGCCAAAGCCGTGCGCGAGGGCGCGCGCTACCGTGATTTTGTTGTAGTGGTACGCGATGCCTCAAACTACGTTGGCATTATCGACGCGGCACTTGAAAAAGAGGGTATCCCCTTTTATCTTGCCGAAAAAACCGATATCACCGTGCGCCCCCTCATTAAATTGCTTCTGTTTGCACTGCGTATCGCACGCTATAATTGGCAAAAGGAGGATGTGGTAGGCTATCTCAAAACAGGCCTTACGGGCATTGATGCCGATGATATCAACTTTTTTGAGGAATACGCCGAGGTTTGGCATATCAGCGGCAAGGCAACGCTTGAAAAGCCCTTTACCATGAATCCAGACGGCTACACCGAGCGCACCTCAGCGCGCGCCGCGCGTATCCTTGAGGGCGCAAACCGTGCAAGAGCCGCACTTGTGCCCCCGCTTGCCGCCTATTTTGAGGCGCTTGCCGGCGCTACGACCGCTGCGGATTTTGCCGCGGCAACCTATCATTTTCTTGCTTCACTTGCAGTGCCCGAAGCCATGAAGGCCCGCGCGGCGGCGCATCTTGTTGCTGGCGAGCGACGGGAGGCGGAGGAAGCCACCCGCCTTTGGGGTGTTGTCATTGATGCGCTGGAGGTGCTTGCCGACACGCTTGAAAATGAGCCCCTTGACATCGCTTCGTTTGCGGATGCCCTGATGCTGCTCTTTAACAGCACCGACATCGGCACCATTCCCACCTCAGCTGATGAGGTTATGATCGGCTCTGCCTCAACCCTGCGTACAGCCCCCCCGCGCTATGCCATCGTTATGGGGTTAAATGACGGCATCTTCCCCAAGATCGCATCGGATACGGGACTACTTTCCGATGCCGAAAAGCGCCGCCTTGCGGCACTTGGCATCGAGCTTTCTGCCGATCTTGCCACGGTTGCCTCCGATGAACTCTTTTACGTGCATCGCGCACTGACATTGCCACTTGAAAAACTGTATCTTTCCTACTCAAAGGCGGCAGGCGACGGCAGATCCGCCGAGCCCTCCATTGCCATTACACGCGTAAAGGCGCTGTTCTCACAGCTTCATGAAACCGACTTTGAAGCAACACCCGCATCGGAAAAGATCTTCTCACGCGATGCGGCATTAGAGCACCTGCGCGAACTTTCGCCAACAGAAGCGCAAGCGCTCTTTTCCCTGCTAAAAGAGGACGTGGAGCAAGCAAGCAAAATAGAAAATCTCCTTTTGCCCGTACAGGATACAGCGGCAAGCATTTCCGCCAAGCGCGCGGCAGGGTTATTTACCCCCAATTCCTTTAACCCCACAGGTCTTGAAAAATTTGTTTCCTGCAAATTTGCTTATTATTGCAGCAAGATCCTGCGACTGCGTGAAGAGCCCACCGATACACTGGATGCGGCGGCGGTCGGCACCTTTATTCACTACGTGCTGGAAAACACGCTGGCGGCGATCACAAGGGCACAAAAGCCCTTTGCCGACTATACCGAAGCCGAGATCGATGCGATCGTAGAGGAAAGCCTTACCGCCTACCGCGCGTATTTGGTAGAGGCGGGCGGCGGCATCACACCGCGTGCAGAGGGGCTGATCACACGCCTTTCCTCGCTTGCACGCATTGTAGTGGGCGCATTGATTGCCGAATTTGCCGACAGTGATTTTGCCCCTGCATTTTTTGAGCTTGACCTTAGCCGCGAGGGCACGGGTGCCCCCATTGCTTTGCCTGACGGCACCAAAATTCCGCTTTCCGGTAAGGTTGACCGTGTTGATTGGTACCGCGGCGAAGACAACAAGGTATATTTGCGCGTTGCCGACTATAAAACAGGGCGCAAGACCTTTAAGCGCGAGGATATCAAAAAGGGCTACTGCCTGCAAATGCCGCTTTATCTTTTGGCACTGTGCAACGGCACGCACCCACAGCTTGCAAAAAAGCTGGGCTTGCCCGAAAACACGCAATTCGAGCCTGCTGGCGTGACCTATCTTTCCACCGCCGTTGGCAACGAAAACACGCCCGCGCGCGTGGAAAAATCCGCAGCGCTCGAAAGTGCGGCGGCACGACTGAAGCGCGAGGGGCTTTTGCCCGACAGCGCCGAGCTGCTGCATGCCATTTCAAGATCGGGCAGCACCGCCATTCTCGGTGCACCCACAACACGCAAGAGCAAGCTTGTTTCAAGTGAAGGGTTTACCGCGCTTTTTGAGGAGCTTGCCACCACTGTTTCAAGCATTGCAACAGACATGAAAAGCGGCAACGCGGGCATTGCCCCTACCGAGCACAACGGGCAGACCGCCTGCAAATTCTGCGCATACGCCGCCGTTTGCCGCGCAGCCGACAAGAAAAAGTAAAGGAGGATATCAAATGGCACGCAATTGGACCCCTGCCCAAAGATCTGCGATCGATGAACGAAGCCGTACCCTTTTGGTATCCGCCGCCGCAGGCTCAGGCAAAACAGCCGTACTGACCGAGCGCATCATCAGCTCACTGACAGACCCCGAAAATCCAACCGACATCTCGCGCCTTTTGGTGGTGACCTTTACCCGCGCCGCCGCCCAAGAAATGCGCACGCGCATTGCGCGTGCCTTGGGAGATGCCATAGCACTTTACCCCAATCATACGGGGCTGCGCCGTCAGCTGATGCTGCTGGGCAGCGCAAAAATATGCACCATCGACTCCTTTTATCTCGATTTGGTGCGCGCCAATTTTGAGGAGGCAGGCTTTTCCCCCTCCTTCCGCTTAGCGGATGAGGGAGAGCTTCTTTCCCTGCGGCGTGACACCATGAACGCCGCCATTGACCGCATGTATGCCGCGCACCCCGAATTTGTTGCGGTTGCAGACCTGTTTTCCGACGTGCGCAACGAACAGTCCCTGACTGACACGCTTTTAAAGCTTGAAGAAAAGCTGCAAAAACTGCCCGAAGGCTTTGAGCTTCTCCTTCGCTCTGCCAAAGAAAACGAGGAGGCATATCAAGCGCCCTTTTCAAGTGATTTCGGAAGGGTTCTTTTCGGTGCGCTTAACAAAACGGTATCCGACGGAATTGAGCTTTACGATACCGCCCTTTCCATGATGACCGCCGAGGAATATACCGATAAGCTGCAAAGCAAATTCGGCAAGGCTTACAGTGAAATGCTGGAAAGACTGCAAAGCATAAAGCATGCGCTTGATGCCCAAAGCACCGATAACCTCTCGCACCTTCTCATCGCACCCTTAACCGAGCGTGTGTCCTCGGCAAAGCTGCCGCCCTGTAGCGAGGGTTTTGCCCTCACTGCCGAGGCATGCAAGGCATTTCGCGAGAAATGGCGCGCCACCGCCGCAACGCTTGGTGTATTTCACACCGAGGAGATCCGCGCAGGTGGCGCCGAGGCGGCAGAGCTTCTGCGCCTGACCTATCTTGTGCTCACCGATTTTGACAAAAGCTACCGCGCCGCAAAGCGCGAAAGAGAGGTTGCCGAGTTTGGAGATATTTCCCGTGCTGCCTATCATTTGCTAATAGACAAGGACGGCAAGCCCACCCCGCTTGCAAGCGCTCTTGCCTCTTCCTTTGATGCCGTTTATATCGATGAATATCAGGACGTGGATGCGATGCAGGATGCCACCTTCCGTGCTATTTCAACGCCGCGCAATCGCTTTATGGTAGGCGATATCAAGCAAAGCATTTACCGCTTTCGCGGCGCTGACCCCGCAGTTTTTGCGGGCTACCGCCGCGCGTTTCCCGACCTGCAAGAAGCCAAAGCAGAAGACGGTGCCGCCACGGTCTTTATGTCAAACTGCTTTCGCTGTGATGAAAACATCATCAAATTTTCAAACACCGTTTCGGGATATCTTTTTGCAAGATCGGCACAAAGCATCGGCTACAAAAGTGAGGATGATCTTTGCTTTAGCAAGGCTCTGCCCCGCCCCGATTACACCTCTCCCAAATGCCGCGTGCTGATCTATGATGACAAAGCACAGGAAGGCGCCTCTGACGCGCAACAGGATGAAAATGAAGCAAGCACCGTGATCGATGATGCCGAGGCAAAAATGATCGTAAAGGAGATCAAGCACCTGCTCTTAAGCGAAAGAAAAGCCGACGGCACACGCATCACCCCGGGCGATATTGCCGTGCTTGCGCGCGGCTCTGCCTTTGCCGCTCCCCTTGCAAAGCTTTTAAGGCAGGCGGGGATCCCCGTAAACGACACCTCACGTGAAAACTTTTTTGAGAACCCCGAGGTGCTTTGCATGTATTCTCTCCTCGCCGTGATCGACAATCCCTTCCGAGATGTTTACCTCGCGGCTGTCATGCGCTCTCCCTTTTTTGGCTTTACACTTGAGGAGCTGGTAAGCATTCGCACCGCCACCGACCCCTCCCTTTCCCTTTGGGAGGCCACAAAGGCCGCCGCCGACATTCTGCCCGAAAAGGCACTGTGTCACCGCATCGAAACCTTTCTTGCAAAGCTTGCGCAATACCGCGCCAAGGCAGAGCTTTTACCCGTGGACAAGCTACTGCGTTATCTCTACCGCGACACAGCAGTGCTATCCTTTGCGGGTGAGAGTGCGGGTGAGGATCACGCTTACAGGAACAAGCGCCAAAATCTTTTGCGGCTTTACGAATACGCGCGCTGCTTTGAGGCAGGCGGCTTTAAGGGGCTTTACCGATTTGTGCGATACGTTGAGGATATCATGCAAAATGATACCGAAATGCCAACGCCCGATGGCCCACGCGATGCTGTATCTCTTATTACCATTCATCACTCCAAAGGGCTTGAATATCCCGTTTGCTTTGTGGCAACCACGGGTAAGACCTTTAACGCCGATGACACGAAGGAGCCCTTGCTTCTTGACGGTGTGCTTGGATGTGGCACACGCGTGCCGAACGTTGGTGCATTTTCCCGCGCCAACACCTTTGCGCGCGAGGCGATAAAGGAGCGCTTAAAGCAGCTATCTCTTGAGGAGGAGATGCGCGTGCTTTACGTTGCCATGACACGTGCAAAAGAGCGCCTTTACATTACTGGAAAGCCGCGCTACGGCATGAAAAACGTGCAAAAGCACATTGCGCTTGCCACCTGCCCCGCAACCACCCATTTCGAGCTGCTTGGCAACTCCTACCTCGAGTGGATCCTGTTTGCGCTTGAAAAAGCCGAGCACAGCGCGTTCTGCGAGGTAATTACCGTGCACCCCGAGGATCTGCTGGAGCAGGATGCCCCGTCCTCCCCTGCCGCCGATGATGGCGATAAGGCCGTTGAGGAAGCCGCATATCAAGCAACAAGGGAGCAATTTGCAAAGCGCTTTGACTTCACCTATCCCGCCGCGCATCTCACACGTCTGCCCGCCAAGCTTTCGGTTTCCCGCCTAACACCCGAGATCCTTGATGTTTACGACAAGGAATCGATTGGTGAAGCGGCTTTAAAGGACCCTGACGTTGAAACGCTGCTGCACACCTTTGAGCGCACGCCTCAATTTGAAAAAGATACACAAAGTACCCGACTAAGCGCCGCCGAGCGCGGCACTGCAACGCATGAATTTTTGCAGTTTTGCGATTTCACGCGCGCGAAAAACGATCTTAATAACGAAATGGAACGCTTGATCGAGGCTCGCTTCCTCCCCCCCGAGGCACGCGATGCCATTCGCCGTGAGGAGCTGGGACACTTTTTTGAAAGTGAATTTTACAAAACACTCAAAAACGCGCGCGATATTCACCGCGAAACGCGCTTTAACGTGTTTTTGCCTGCCGCCGATTTCACCGAAAATGAGGAATTAAAAGCACAGCTTAAGGATGAAAAACTGCTTGTGCAGGGTGTCATTGACCTGTTTTTCACCGATGAAAACGACAATTTGGTGCTTTGCGACTACAAAACAGACCGATTGCCAAAGGAAGCACTGCATGACCCCGCGCTTGCCGCCGAGTTTCTATTTGCGCGTCACCAACGACAACTTTCTTACTATAAGCAGGCGTTAAAAGCGATCTGTGGCAAAGCGCCCGACCGCACAGTAATCTATTCTCTGCCCCTTGGTGAGGCACTGGAAGAAACCCTATAACAAAAAGGAGTTACATCACTTGGATGTAACTCCTTTTTGCTTGCACAAATTATGCATCATATTCTGCACGCACGGTGCTACCCGTTTGGGTACGGGTAATGACCAGCTTATTTGTAATACGCTCGCGCAGCTCGGCTACGTGTGAGATCACGCCGACCGTGCGCTTTCCGTCAGAAAGACGGCAAAGCAGCTGCATCGCTCGCGTGAGCGTATTCTCATCCAGCGACCCAAAACCTTCATCAATAAACAGCATATCAAGGCGCACGTTTCCGCTGTTGTTTTGCACCACATCTGAAAGCCCTACGGCAAGCGCAAGTGATGCCATAAAGCTCTCACCGCCCGACAGAGTGCTGACATCGCGCCACCTGCCCGTGCTGCGGTCTAAAACCTCAAGATCAAGCCCTGTTGCGCGCCTTAGATCACGTGCGCTTTCACGGCAACGAAGCACAAAATTTCCGTCGGTAAGCAGCTGCAAGCGGCGATTTGCCGCAACGATCACTTCTTTAAAATAATAGCGCTGCACATAACTCTCAAGTGAGAGTTTTTCGCGCCCATTTACACCCTTGCCGCCAACCGTGCGGCTGAGTGTATCGATAACGCCCCACTCAGCATTTAATTTCTTCGCATCGCGCGCAATCTCACGCAATGCCAAACGCGCCCTTTCGTTAAGTGCAAGCAAGCGCTCGCATGCCGACAATTCACCCGCAACTGTCGCCTCAGCCTGCGCAAGTTCCTCTTGGTGCAGCTGCATTTGGAAGATATCAACGGGGGCGCGACCCGCAACGGCATGCTCAAGTTCTGCTATCTTACCACCCGTATGTGCGGCTTTGGCATCGGCTTTTTGCAGCGCCAAGCGCCGTGCCTCAAGTTCTGCCTCATCCAGCAGAGCCGCACGGTATGCCTCATAAGAAACAAACTCCGCCGCCAAAAGCCGCGCGTCAAAATCAGATCTTGCCGCTTCCATGGCATGCTGCGCGTCACTCACGCGGATATTGGCTGCAGCAAGTGCTGCCGTGGCAGCTGCAAGCGCCTCTGCCGCCTGCTTGTGCAGGGCGGTAAAATTGGTGATATCGCTTTTTAAATTCTCGCACAAGCGCCGCTTTTCAGCCAAGCTCTTTTCAATATCCTTTTCGGTTTCGGGTGTGATCTCCAGAACGCCCTGCTCACAAAGCAGTGCCTCAGCGGCACCAACCGCCTCACTTGCTGCCTGCTGCTCTGCCACTGCCAGACTACGCGCACGCTCACATACGCTCCGCTTTTGCTCCGCCTCTTCCAGCGTTTTTTGATCGGGCGTGCTTTCCCTTTGCACGGCTGGTGTGGGGTGGTTGAGAGCGCCGCAAACAGGACATGGCTCACCCTCACAAAGCCCTGCCGCAAGCAAACCCGCTTGACCGAGAAAATAGCGTGCGCGCAGTTCTGCGCAATACGCCTCGGCAGTCTTTGCCGCATGTACAGCGTGTGAGAGCGTCTCGTTTGCCGTATGCAAGCGTGCTTTGGCGCCAACAAGTTTTTCAAAAGCCACCTGTGCGCCCTCAAGTGCACGGATCTCGGATTCCAGCAAAGGGAGCCTTTCCCCCTGCATGGCTACGTGGGACAGTTTCTCCTTGGCATCGCGCTCCGCGCTCTGCTTCAGCAACAGCGCTTCCCCGGCCGCGGTCTTGGCGGAAAGTGCCACATCAACCGCTCGCTTGGTTGCTTCAAAAACCTTTTCCTGCGCACGAATGTGCATTGCCTTTTGCGCAAGCGCAAGATACGCACGCTCCCGCTCGCGCTCCGTTACCGCCGCGGGTAAAAGTTCATTTGCACCGCGAAGCGATTGCAGTGCCGCTATGGTATCGTTTAAGTTCTTGCCTTCCATCAGATCAAACTCTGCCTTGCCGCACGCCTCGCGCAAGCGCTTTGCCTGTGTGCGCTTTTCCTCAATCGTGCCCTCAAGTTCGGCACAGTAAAGTTCCAGCATTTCGGCAAGGGCGGCGGGATCCTCTGCGGCATTTTTCTTGGCACGCAAAAAGGTTTCAAGGCGCGCATCGCCCTCCTGCATTTGGGCAGAATCCGCCGCGATCTGCGCGCGGGCGGAAAGCCCCTCACGCGTTTTACTGCAAGCAGCCGCACGCTCCTTTAGCAATTGCTCGGCACGCGCATACAGCTCGGTATGAAACAAATGCCCAAACATTGCCTTACGCTCGGCACTTGTGGCATTGAGGATGCGCAAAAAGTCGCCTTGTGCAATCATTACCGTTCTTGAAAACTGTTGGCGATCAAGCCCCACGATCTCGCAAATACGCGCATCCACATCCTCTATGCGAGAGAGCACACGGTCCGCCCCCTCCTCAATGAGAAGCGCTGTTGCGGGCGAGAGGGTCGTACCCTCACCTCTTAGCTTGGGGCGCTCAAATTCCGGGCTTCTCTCCACGGTATAGCGCCGCCCACCCTGCGAAAAGGTAAATCTGACAAAGGTCTTTGTGTCCGCTTTGGCAAAATCCGAACGGAAGGATTTGCCGCTTCTGCGATCCTTGCCGCCGCTGGCTTCACCGTAAAGCGCAAAGGAAATGGCGTCAAATATGCTGGTTTTACCCGCGCCCGTTTCACCCGTAAGTAAGAACAAACTCCCCAAAAAGGGCTCAAAATCAATAACGGTTTGTGCGGCAAAGGGGCCAAACGCGGATATTTCAAGTAAGATCGGCTTCATTGCTCCACCTCCGCTTCCTTTAAAATATCCCGCATCAGCGAAATCTGCCTTTCGGTTGGCGGTGTACCGTTTTGCGCCTCAAAAAACTCCGCAAAGAGCGCAAACGGATCGCGCCCCTCCACCCCTTCACCCAAAGAGATCTCCTCTTGTGCTACGGTGTGAGAATTTTCTATGGCAAAGCGCATGAGGTTGGGGTATACGGTACGCAAGGTCATGCGTGCATCGGGTGCCACCTCCTCATCGGTCACCACAGCCCGTATATAATCCTCGCTGTAAGGGGCTGACATCAACTCCTCCATGCTACCCTTCACCTCTCGCATAGCGTGTATGGGCGCTAGCGGCAGGCGACGTGTTGTAACGCCATTGCTTGTAACCTCTACTAACACCGCGCTTTTCTGCTGTCCTGCCTCAGAGAAGGAATAGCAAAGCGGCGAGCCCGCATACACCACGCTTCCAAAGGATTGCGGACGGTGCAAATGCCCAAGCGCCACGTAATCAAAGTTTGAAAAGAGTTCGCGCGGCACGGCATCTACTGTGCCGATTACGGGAAGTTCGCTATCCGAGGTCACACTGCCGCTGACAAACAGGTGGGCAAGCAACACATGGCGGTCGGCAATGCTGAGATCCATGCCAGAAAGAATCGCCCGCAGTGCTTGCTCCGAGTTCTCAAAACGTGTGCCATTGAAATACGGCAACAACGCGGCGGGACGAAAATGTGAGAGCAGGTGCACCGCAACACGCAACTCGCCTTCCTCAAAAATCACAGCCTCGGGCACACCGCGGCACGCGCCTGCCACGTGTACGCCCTGCTTTGCCAGCATGGGCGCGGCAAAACAAAGGCGCTCCGCGCTATCATGATTTCCCGCAATCATCAAGGTCGCAATACCTGCCCTGTGCAATCGCTCCAAAAAATCAGAAAACAGCGCGATTGCTTCCGCAGGGGGCACGGGGCGGTCATAAACATCGCCCGCAATCAGGACGGCGCCAACGCCCTCAGCCACCGCCTGCTGTGCTATGGCGGTAAGAATGGCTTGCTGCTCCTCAAGCATGGAATATTCACACACACGCTTACCAAGATGTAGATCGGCAATATGCAAAAATTTCATTTTATATCCTTCCAAAATGGGATTTTACCTTAAAAACCGCTTTCTCTTTTTTATGAGAAAAAGCGGTTTTTTATTTGCTTTGTGTTTTATGCGTCGCAATGAAGCAACCCTTTATTCTTCAAACGCAAACGGTGCCAGCAGGTAAGCAACAACCGCTTCACTTGTAATGGCGCTGTAATCAAACTCCTCGAGGAAGGCGGCGTACGTTTCCCTCGCGCGCTTGGCAACAGGGTCGATACGCTGCTCGGTCACTGTGGGAAGATTTACGTATTGCGGCACCTTGGGTGCGCTTGCTTCTGCCTTGATAGTAAGCGCAAGGCGAAAATTGTTTTCGGTTTCCCCCGTCTTTACTTTATCAATCATAAGCGAGCATGCGTCACTATCACAGTAAAACGTGCCGCTAACGGTTTTTGTTACGCCGTTTTTGCCAATCGTTAAAGTAAAGATATCGGTTTTTTCATTAAGGTGAAATGTCCCCTGCCAAACATGAGGGGAATTTTCACCCTGTTCCACCTTGTAGGTGTAATCCGCAGCCACGGTGCGCCAAGCACTATCCACCACATGAACGGTAAGACTGCGCTTGACTCCATCCAAAAGCAGGCTGACATCAAAGGCATCCTTCTCGGAAAGGTCAAGTGAAAATGCGGTAACATCATCACCTGCGGTATAAGTAAAATCAACGTAAAGCAACTTACCCGTCAGCCTTTTGACGGTCGCATTCATTTCGACAGTAAAGGGCTCTGCCGCATCGATTCTCGCGCACAGCGCCTCGATCTCTGCGTTATTGAGAAGCCACGCCTCTACCTTATTGCTCCATTCGGTCGAAACCACACCGTCTATGGCAGATTGCATGGCATCGCGTGTTTTGGCAACCTCACGCACACGGCGCGCAAGCGTTTTATCCTTTGCCGCCTTTGCCCAGGTATCGCGCAATGCGCGGGAGAGCATGCTGTTATCCACCGAAAGATAGATCTTTACCCTGCCGTTTTCGGTATAACGCGTGTAACTCGCGTATTGGGTAAGATACTTGAGAAAAACATCAATGTATTCATCAAGCAGCTCGGGCATATCCTCAAAAGCGCCAAAGAGCGCATAAAAGCCCTCAACCCACGTTAAAACGGCAGTGGCACTGCTCTCGTTAATCTCGGGCACGGCATACGCCGTTCCGCTGTTGTTGCGAAAGATAGAATGTGCGATATCCTGTTTTAATGTTTCAAAGTTTGCCCCAAGCGTGGTAGAGCCAAGAAATGCAGTGGAACTAAGCACCGCCTCGCGTGAGGAGAACCAAAGTTTTGCATCGTAACTCTTTTCCCCTACCAAAAGCGCCGTATCCGCCATGATCTGCTCCCCGTCAGCATCAAAATACAGCGCAAGGTCAAGCACTTTTGCACCGCCAAGGTCGCTGTCGCTTGACAGCGAAAGATCAAGTGAGCCCTCCTCAAATGCATCCAAAAGAAGAGATGCCACCTCACCTAAAAGTGACTGCTTAAAGGTACGCTCGGCCGAGGATTTCAAATAAGCCAACGGGCGCTTGTGATAGGCGCACCCACCAAGGGGCACCACCAACAGGCAAAGCGCCAAAAAAAACGATAAAATGCGAATTGTATATTTCACGGAAAAACTCCTTTTTTGTTGCTTTACTAATTAATTTTATTATAGTACATATCTATACGTTTGTCAATTATCGTATGCAGAATAATTTTTCCATAACAAAAAGCCGACATGACGGCGTGCACAATTAGCGATAAATTGAAAATCAATTTACGCCGTCCCGAAATATTTCTCGCAGTTTAAACAACTGCGTTCCGCAAGCGGAAACGAAATATTTCCAAAACAAAGTGTAGACCGGATGTCGGCTTTTTTTAGTTTTGATGATCCTGTAATGATTTCACAATAAAGGCCTTTGCAAAGTTCTCTGCCACGGTACCAAACAAAAGTGAAAGCGCGGCAAATAGCACACTGGCCGTATAAAGGGGCGCGCAGAACTTGACGTGTGCGATCAGAAGGTAAAGAACCGTAAGGGTGTCCGAAACCAAAGCAATATCCACGTGCGCTTTCACTCCCATTGCAAGCAAAACCAGCACTGCCAGCACGTAAAACACCACATATAGCGTCAGCAGAACGGTAGCATTGCCACGCAACGCGCTGCCTGTTTGCTTCAGTGCTTTACGGCGACGCTTTTTTGTTGCTATTTTAGTAGATCTTGCAAGCAGGATGCGAAGCGTTGCCATCACCGCACGCAGTGTAGAGAACGCCACAATGGACAAGAGAGTTAAAAGCACCAAGCCATATAGCCCCTGTACGGGCAGTATAATATCGTCACTGCCAAAGGCGCCAAGCAAGGCGGTAACGTTGGCATCCACATTCTCCAACGCATCAAAGCATGCGTCAAGCAACGTAATACCGGGGGCAATCTCCACCGTCAATGCCAAAAGTGAAAGCCCGATCGCCAAAAGCGCCGATACCACGCCAAAGAAGCGTGTTAAGCCGATGCTTTTGCCAAGCAAGCGGTAGGGCGCGGTAAGATAGATCCCCTGCCCCGCGGCGGCACGCCGCAGTGACCGCACGGCAGGTAGCATTAATGCCAAAGAGATGCCGCACAGCAAAATGACCTCGATCGAATATCCAAACAAACGCATAGCGGCATCAGCACCCGCAAAGCCGCCCGATACTGCATGAGAAATACGGAAGAAAATCCCCGCCAGCAGCGGTGCAAGCGCGCCAAGCAAGCCGCAGGTCACCACGGCATCGGCAAAGACACGCACGCGTAACACCTTGCCCCCGCTAAAGAGCGTAACAACGCCGCAGATTGCGCTAAGTAGTGAAAAGACAGCCAACAGCACCGCAGGCAGTACAAAGGGACGGTAAATATCCGCGGCACTCAAGATATCCTTGACTGTAAGGGTATCAAATAACGCTGCGTTGCCTGTGAAATTCGCCACAAGGAGATCGGAAACGGGATTTGCGGCAAACTCCGTGCTTGCAAGCTGCGCAATAAAGCCCGAGAGCGCACCAACACCGTTTTGCTGCACATAAAGCGCATCCGAATAACAAACAAAAACATCCAAAAAAAGATAAAAAAGCGGCAAAAGCAGCATCAGCGACGGGAAAAATATCTGCCGCATTTTGATCTTGGGGCCTATTTGCTTCTGCTTTTTCTCGCGCCGCTTGCGCGTTTTGCCAACGCCACTCGGTGCTTTTTCAACCGATACAGGCGCTGTTGAAGCAACCGCCGTCACCGTAGGAGTTGACTCCTCTGCTTTCACATTGTCGGCTAAAGAGTTTTGGGCTGGTGTATTAGAAAAGGCTTCGTTTACAAGAGGTGCGCCGCAATGTGAGCAATACGCACCGCGGCACTCAGTGCCACAGGATTTACAGATCATTCCCTATCTCCCTTCAGCCAATATTTTACACTTTATATTTTAAATTATATTGCGTGCTTTGTCAAGCGATATCCGTATCTATTTACGAATAACAACACGGCGTGAAAGAAAAATCGACGGCAAAAAACATTTTATAAAAATATTTTAAAAAACTATTGACAAGCCTACACCTTTTTGTTATAATATCAAACGTCGCCGCACGTTGTGCGCTCGATGCTGCTATAGCTCAGTCGGTAGAGCACGTCATTGGTAATGACGAGGTCATCGGTCCGAATCCGATTAGCAGCTCCATAAACAAAAACCGCCCCAATCGGGGCGGTTTTTGTTTATGGCGTTGTTCCTCGGTACGAGGAGCGATATGGAAGATTCCGCCCGAAGCTTAAAATCCGCAGTACCTGCTGTGAATCTTCCCGCGAGCCGCTGGGCGGCTCGCATGCGGTCACGAATCCGATTGCCCGTCAATCAGTTGGGATTTTGCCTGCAGTCATTTCCTCAATACGAGTGCAAAACAACTTTCCTAAAAATTCCTCTTATTTTCGTTGACAGTTTCCACGGGATATGTTATACTAATTAATAATATTTTTATATTCGCTATCGGAGGTTTTACTATGACCGAAAATCACGAGCTTCCCAAAACGTACGCCCCCGGCGACTTTGAGGAGCGCATTTATAAAAATTGGTGCGACAAGGGTTATTTTACCGCCAAGATCGATAAAAAGAAAAAGCCCTACACCATTGTGATTCCGCCCCCAAACATCACGGGTCAGCTCCACATGGGCCACGCGCTTGACAACACCCTGCAGGATATCCTCATTCGCTACAAGCGCATGAGTGGATTTGCCACGCTTTGGCTCCCCGGCACCGACCATGCGTCCATTGCCACCGAGGCAAAGATCGTAGAAGCTATGCGTGCAGAGGGTGTAACCAAGGAGCAGATCGGGCGCGAAGGATTTCTCAAGCGCGCTTGGGCATGGAAGGAGCAGTATGGCGGGCGCATCGTTTCGCAGCTGAAGCGTCTTGGCTCCTCCTGCGACTGGTCGCGCGAGCGCTTTACCATGGACGAGGGCTGCTCTGAGGCGGTAAAGGAAGTATTTGTGCGCCTGTTTGACAAGGGGCTGATCTACCGCGGCAATCGCATGGTAAACTGGTGCCCTACCTGTGTGACCTCCATTTCCGATGCCGAGGTTGAATACGAGGACAAGCCCGGTAACTTCTATCACCTGCTCTACCCCGTAAAGGAAACCGGTGAAATGCTGGAGCTTGCAACTACGCGCCCCGAAACTATGCTGGGCGATACCGCCGTTGCCATTAACGCAGAGGATCCGCGCTATCAGCACCTGCACGGCTGCCATGTAATTCTGCCGCTGATCAACCGCGAAATTCCCATTGTATGCGATGAGCATGCAGATATGACCAAGGGCACGGGTGTTGTAAAGATCACCCCCGCGCACGACCCCAACGACTACGAGGTTGGCGCACGCCATGACCTACCGTTGGTACGCGTGTTCACCTATGACGGCAAAATGACAGGCGCTGCCGACAAGGCTGCCGCCGATAAACTGCGCAAAAGCGGCACCGCTGCCGTGGGCGAGCCCGAGGTGCTGGATTGCGGTAAATACGCGGGGCTTACCACCACCGAGGCGCGCAAGGCGATCCTTGCCGACCTTGAGGCAGCAGGTCTTTTGAAGAGCGTAGAGCCGCTTGCCCACAACGTGGGCACCTGCTACCGTTGCCACCAGGTGATCGAGCCCATGGTATCCAAGCAATGGTTTGTAAAAATGGAGCCGCTTGCAAAGCCTGCCATTGCGGCAGTACGCGAGGGCAGAACCAAATTCGTGCCCGAGCGCTTTGAGAAAAACTATTTCCACTGGATGGAAAACATCCGCGATTGGTGCATCTCCCGTCAGCTTTGGTGGGGTCATCGCATCCCCGCCTTCTACTGTGACGCTTGCGATGAGATCACCGTCACCAAGGAAGCAACGGCTAAATGCCCCAAGTGCGGCTGCGAGATGCGTCAGGATCCCGACACGCTTGACACCTGGTTCTCCTCGGCGCTCTGGCCCTTCTCTACCCTCGGCTGGCCGAGAAAAAACAGAGGATCTTGACTTCTTCTATCCCACCAACACGCTGGTAACGGGCTACGATATCATTACCTTCTGGGTATCGCGCATGATCTTTTCGGGTCTCGAATACACCGACAAGGAGCCCTTTGATACCGTGCTCATCCACGGCTTGGTGCGTGATGCACAGGGTCGCAAAATGTCAAAATCTCTTGGCAACGGCATCGATCCCCTGCAGATCATCGATCAATACGGTGCCGACGCACTGCGCTTTGCACTTGCCACAGGCAACTCGCCCGGAAACGATATGCGCTTCTCTGATGAGAAGATCGAGGCGGCGCGTAACTTTGCAAACAAGCTTTGGAACGCCTCTCGCTTTGTACGCATGAATCTTACCATTGACAAGATCGCTCTGCCGCAAGCCGAAAAGCTTGCCGCTGAGGACAAGTGGATTCTCAACGCCTACAACAACACCATCAAAACAGTGCGCAACGCGCTGGATAACTTTGAGCTTGGTGTGGCACTTTCCACCCTTTACGATTTCCTTTGGGATATTTTCTGCGATTGGTATATCGAGCTCTCTAAGGCTCGCTTGGCAGAAAAGGATACCGAAGCAAACCTGATTGCACAAAACGTGCTGGCATACGTGCTTGTAGGTACGCTTAAGCTTCTGCATCCCTTTATGCCCTTTATTACCGAGGAGATCTACGGCTCGCTGCCGCACGATTGCGAAAGCATTATGATCGACAGCTATCCCGAGGCAAGCGCTGCCTTTGATTTTGCTGCAGATGCTGCCCAAATGGAGCGCGTGATCGCTGCCATTCGCGCCATCCGCCAGCGCCGCAACGAGATGAACGTGCCTCCCTCTCGCCGCGCCAAGGTGTATATTGCAACCAAGCACCTTGACAGCTTTGGTGAGGCTACAGCACCCTTCTTTGCCCGTCTTGCCTCCGCCTCCGAGCTTGAGGTAGCCGAAAGCTTTGAGGGCGTGATCTCGGGTGACACCGCCGTGCAGATCGTAACCGATGCGGCAACGATCTTCCTGCCCTTGTCGGATATCATTGACACCGAAAAGGAAAGAGCGCGCCTTACCGCCGAGCAGCAAAAGCTGCTTGGTGAGATCGAACGCGTGGAGAAGAAGCTGCAAAATGAAAGTTTTGTTGCAAAAGCACCTGCCGCTGTGGTAGATGCCGAGCGCGAAAAGCTGCAAAAATACCGCGCAAACCTTGACGGCGTGCTTGCCGCCTTGGCTAAGCTTGGTTAAAAGAGGGCTACGCCAAGCGCATCACCTTACTCAGAAACGGTATAGCTTTAAAGGCTATACCGTTTCTTTTTTACTTCCTCAAACATACATGCGTCGGTATAGAACTCCCCCTTGCCGAATATACTTTGTTTGAGAATGTTTTTGCGGGTGATATGATGAAACGATCGATTGGACTTTGGCAACTAATGGGGTTTGCTGTAACCTCGCTTGCAGGTACACTTTTACACTTTCTATACGATTGGCTTAACAAGGCCAAATGGATCGCACCATTTTCGGGTGTAAACGAATCAACTTGGGAGCACATGAAGCTGCTTTTTTGGCCAATGCTTTTCTATGCTATTGCACAAAGCCTTTTCTTTTCGGATCGCGCTGATTTTTGGTGCGTGAAGCTCAAGGGCATTCTGCTGGGGCTATCCCTCATTCCTATCATCTTCTATACCTACAATGGGGTGATTGGAAGATCTCCCGACTGGATCAATATCGCCATCTTCTTTATCTGCGCCGCGATTGCTTATATTTATGAAACAAAGCAATTTCAAAAAGGCACCGTCCATTGCAAAAATAAAAGACTTGCCATCGGCGTGCTCTGTGTGATTTCCCTTATGTTTATAATCTTTACCTTCAAAACACCGAGGCTTGGCATTTTTTTGGATCCACTAACGGGCAAGTACGGTATATAAAGTAAAACAGAGAAGATCGCACAGGATTTACCCTGTGCGATCTTCTTGGTTATTCACAAGATGCCTTGTTTGAAAAATCACAGGCATTCTTCGTTTAAAAACGCATCCGCTTGCTTTCTCTTTGTAAAAATAATGCTTCTTTTGTTACTATACTTATCAAGGAGAGCTATGATCTGCGGTTTTTGCTGCACATTGAAATTCTTTATAAACTCAACAAACTCCGCATCCTCTTCTACTTCTATCCAAGGCATATCGCTTCGCTGTTTGCCTGCGCGCGCCTTGATACCCTCAAGGCATACATCAAGCGGATAATCAAGAAATATCACCGTGTCACACGCTGCCATCCGTTGCTCCATGGTAGAGGCATAATTCCCGTCAATGATCCACGCTTCCCTTTCAAGCACAGCGGACAAGCGTTCAAGAAAAGCACGCTTTCCCACCGTAGTCTTATCGGCATTCCAATACATCATGTCAAGGTGATACAACGGAATACCTGTCTTATTATGTAGTGCCCTTGCAAATGTGCTTTTTCCGCTTCCGGGGCAGCCGATAACGATTATCTTCTTCATTTTTGATTCATCCCATCCACCGTTCCACACGGCTTTGCCGTCATTTCCACCCACGCGGGGCGAAAGCCGCTTTTGATGGCATTGCGAACCGACTTCACGTTGCACCAAGCGGCGCAATAAAATGGCACTTTTCCACGGTTTAAAATCTCAACTGCAAGACGGCTTGTTAAGCCTGCGGCAATTCCCTGTCTGCGATATGCGGGCAACACGTCAATGCCGATCTGCCACATAGTGTCACAGTCGGCAGAACAGCCCGCAAGACCGATGAGCCGTCCGTTATCGTACGCACCAACGCCAAGCACGTCAAGGTGCTTTCTGTCCTTGCAGAGCGCGTTTGACCATTCGGGCAAATATAGCTCGGCAAAATCCTCTTGCGTAAGAACGCGAAGCTTGTAGGGACCGGCGTCCTCGACGGTCCGTTCTCTGAGCACCTTCACGTCGGGCAGAAAATACTCCGCCATAAAGCAGATCTTCTGTCCTTTTGCCGCGAGAGCCTCGTTTAAAACGTGCAGATGCGGCGTTTCAAGCAGATGCTCCACGGGATATTTGTTTATGTAATTTTCAGCGATCTCACGAAATTCGGGCGACACCGATGCCACCACGTTGTTGCCGTAGGACACGAGCTGACAGGAAAACGGTAGCTTCAAATACCGCCTTGCGCCGTCACGCTTGCGCGACGTCACAATTACGTTTTCGCTTTTTTCAAAATCACTCGCATCCGCTGAGAGATCAATAGCGGATTGCTCCATAGCAATTTTCAAAATTTCTTGATTTGTCATAATTCTCTCCTTTACGGAGCGTAATCCTTTATAATCTCCATAATATCGCACTGATACACGTTGCCGCCAAGGACGTCGCCATTCGGCTCAAACGACACACAACGCACGTCGCGCGGATCCTCCACATACGGATTTTCGGGAAGATCGCCCGTGAAATATTCCGCGAGATATTTGAGCGCATTTCCTTCGGGGAAAATCACGTTACCCTCTCCCACGGGAAGTGACATTTCGGCAAAGCTGTCGAGGATCTCTCTCGTTTTTCTGTTGTACGGATTGTCATCCATCGCGCTCACAAGCCATGCAGGCGAAAGGCGAATCGGTATGCCGCACTTCTTTGCTTCCGTGGCAAAAACTTTCACCACGTCAAGCGGAATGGTTTCTTGGTGAAAGGCATCCACCGACAGCAAAAGATCGTTTACGCCGTACGACGCAAGTTGCCCCGCGACTGTGCGGATCTTTTCGGCATTCTTTGAAAAATAGCCGTTGGTAACGACTTGGCGTTTTGAAATATTCAATTCTTTAGCGGCGTTCATGATCGCACAGACCGCATCCGTGTACAAAAGCGGCTCGCCTCCAAATGTCATCACGGTTTTAATATCATACTCCGCCACGATCTTGCGTACCGCATCTGCGGCGACTTGCGGATCGATCCGCTCACCGCAAGCCGTGTGATCCCCCTCGGAGCAATGCTTGCACCGCCCCGTGCAGGCAGTGGTCACCACAAATTCAATTTTATTTAGTTTTTTAAGATATGGATTCATCTGCTTCATTCAATATTGATCTCGTATCTGTCATCAATCAGTATGTAATTAACATTATGCTTTTGCGCAAGACGCAGCACCTTGACATTGTCCTCTAATACACTCTCTATTACACACGCATCCTCTAAACGGTTTTCTATCACATTGGCGTATTGTTTGATGTCGGCAAAATGATTTTTAATATATTTCTCACTCATCACCAGGCAGTAATACCGTATACTGTTAAGATATTCCGCGCCGAAATCCTTTTGCCAATCAAACGGAATATAGCACCCCTCAACGATTAGATTTTGCCTGTTTTCAATGGCAGTTTTGATGATTTCGCGAACGATCGGCCACAGATACGCAGTGAGATCATTATCATCACTCGTTGGAGCAAGCGCCGTGTTTTTACTGCGGATCAAGCCCATTTTCAAATGATCGATAGACAGGTACGGATACCCGTGCTTTTCGAGTAGCTTTTGAGCAAGCGCTGTTTTTCCCGTGTGGGATGCGCCGGTAATTAAAATGATCATAGATTCTTCCTTTAAGATCTTATTTGAGAAAACGCAGCCAACACGCAATCAAGTTGTTTCCCATCCGCGCTTCCGTCACTTCCGTGATTTAAATTGATAATTATATTATAGTATGAAAAACACTTTTTTTCAACACTTTTAAAAAAGTAATAAATGCAAGGATTTTCTTGTCGATATCATCTGAGTCAAAAATCGTTTTTTCGCACTATAAACGGCTAGAGAAAGATATAACAATCAGTTGGGGTGGTAGAGGCCGCAAGTTCAAGTCTTGTCACTCAGACCAAAATCGGAGGTTCAACCGAACCTCCGATTTTCTTTTATTTCCTCGCATAATCTCTTAAAATCTCGCTTTTTCATAACATAATAAATGGGCTTGTTCCTCCCTATTTTCGGGGTTGAACAAGCCCATTTTTCGCCTTTGACCACATGTTTGACCACTTGCGGAGATTTTTGCACTATTTCTCGCTATAAAAAAGTGCAAAAATTGCACCTTCGTTTTTCACGCGAAGGTGCAATTCGTTTTTTGAAAATATTAAAAAGGTATCTCCTCTAAATTTGAAGTATCTGTTTCTTCTTCAAGTAGCCCATACTTTATCAAAAATTCACGATGCTCATAATACACAGCAGTCATAAATTCATCTTCTTCGTATGCATTTACGAAATCACCGGCGTCTCTTAAAATCATATCTGGCAATTCTTGATATAGTTTGTTTTTATTAAAAGCATCTACCAATTCTTCGAACAAGCACAATTGTGATTCAGCCAACTTTTGAATATACGACAATACCTGATCTTTATAAGTTTCCTCAATAGAATTAATATACGAGATATATCCTCTAATTTTATCGTTATCTGTGTAATCACCGGTAGCCACTTGATAGTGTATCACGCTCCTAACCATTCGCTTCATCTCTCTAGGAGCTTTAATAGACGTATCATTCAGCGTTATTCCCAAAATACTTTTTTTACACTTAGGAGTCATAAAGTGTATTTTGTTAGTATTGAGCTGAAATTTTTCTCCTTCTATTATCCGTCTTATCGTGAATAAACTCTTATGAAGTGTTTCTCTATTATCACATGAAAAAGTTAGATCATCTGCATAGCGCGTATAAATTATGTCTCTCTTATTACAATATCCAGCAACTCGATAATCCAAATCTCTGCAAATCAAATTCGCAAGATATGCTGACGTAACAGCTCCTTGGGGTAAATAACCATCTCTTACACAAATGTCAGTTAATAAATTTGCTACACTTGAGTTGTACCCCAAATCAAGGAAAGTATAGTAAACTCTTTCTTTATTTATCGATGGGTAAAAGTTTTTCAAGTCCACCTTTAGAATATACAAATTATTCTTGTGTTTTTCAGCACATTTAACCAAAGGAGAGCCTTTTTCTCCTGATTTGAATCCAAAAGAATATGGAGAAACCTTGATTTTTGCAAGGATATTATCCAATATCCATCTTTGCACAATTTTCAAAGAGCGTGCGGGAGCATCTATTCTCCTTTTGCTGCCATCTTTTTTAATTAAGTAAAAGGTTTTATATTTTCCAGAGCTCGAAGATGTCAACCAATGCATCAATTTGGCTGATAGACGCAAATTTTGCACTAGATCGTCAAAGGATTTCATCATCGGCAAATCCAATGATTCAATAAATGTTTTATTAATATATTCTTTTATCATAATCAGCACCGCTTTCTTACCACTATTTCTTTGCCTCCAAATCAAGGAGGAAGTTCACTGTCGTGGAGTTTCTCCTTGATTTGGAGCAACTCTGACTTTGTTAAAAAACTCAGGGAGACGAACCATCCCCCGTAGACAGATATGTAGCCACACCTGCAACGATCTAAGAAAGCGATGCTAATTGTTTATGCTTTTTTCTAAAATTCTAAGGCGAATCCCATCTATAATCCTCGTGCGATTTTCGATATTCACATTTGACAAGAACTTGTCTACAAAATACAACCCCCTATCAGTTAGCAAATAAAACTTATTATTGTCGCGCGACTCTTCCTTTTTTATCAAGCCTTCCTTAAATAATCTTCTAACGGCAGAAGCATATATTAAATCTTTATTCTCAATCGCAAAGCCTTTAGACGAATATAGCTCTTTTATGTACATTGACAAATCTTTTATCGCTATTCTTCTAAAAAAGTAAAGCAACAATGCAATGAAAGTATATTGACCTGTGATAAGATCAATATCCTTATTCATTTCTTTCTTTTTTCTACTTGTTCCTATACCGAATGTTATTCGAAAATATTTATTGATATTTTCTATTGCTTCATCAATGTCATTATTATAAAAGATAACATTATTTTTATTGTTGGCCTTCACATAAGCGACCGGCCCCTGCATGATAAAGCTTTTTGCGTTTTTATATTTTGTTTTAATAAGAACAACTACTTTTTCAAGAGTTTCTCGGTTGTTTACAAAAGCACCCAATTCTGTGAATGAACCTGGGCTCTCACATACAATCAAAATAACATCGCTATTATTTGCCAAAAATCTCTCCAATGTCAATAAGTCATATTTTTTACGACTTAGCATCTCCATGAATAGATCTTCCGGGTACAATATAGAAAGCTTAGAATTGACAATCAGCCCATCTTTAATTTGATCACGCACAGATTTTTTCTCTTTTGTGCTAGCTCCACCACACAAAAACAAGTCAATGTTGCCATGATTGATTTTAGAGAATATTTGATTATAGATCTCATTTGCGATATTAAAATCCATACATCCTCCTCAATCAAATTTTAATAATTGTACCATAATTCTATAATTCTGTCAAGGTTATTCATTTTCAGAAAACCAACTTTACATATTTGCCACAACAAACATTCTTGGCTTATTAATTAATAAAATTCATCCATTAATGGCTTTTCTAATTTCAGCGATGTTCCAATAATATTTCCCATCTATTGCTTTATAGTATGCTGGTATATGTACGCCATAATTCTTTATGGAATCTGGGCATTTACTTTTGTCTACATTAGCATAATTATATATTACAACAATTTTCTTCCCGTCCTTAACGGCTTTTTCACATTCATATTGAATATAGCTGTGTTGATCTACACTATGACCATGGTAACAAATTCCCCATGTGGAAATATAAGATGAACAATGTCTACAAGCTCCTTTCGTCAGATTCTTTGTATCCTTCCCGACAATTAGAACAAAGGTCTTTGATCCATTTAAACGAGTAGCCAGAGATTTCTTTATAGTACAAGGCAAACTCGTGTCTCTTGATTGAGTTAAATCGTGAGCATCAGAAAAATCTAACGCATACCAATTGCTGTCATTCCATTCTCTAAGTTTGTCTACTATTTCCTTATCGCCTGTCCAATCTGCCGCTATATACGTTCTCGTTTTATAAAGCATTATTTTAACCTCATAAATCTTTTAATATTTTTACCGCTACTCCAAGCACCTTGCATTCTTTTACAATTTTATCCTCATATGCTTCGTTCTCTGCGTGCAATCTGTACGCCTTAATATCCCTTAATTTATAATATCGTTTTAAAGTCACCTTTGAATCCACAAAAGCTACAACGATATCGCCATCATCCGCATAATCTTGCTTGCGAATTATCACCAAGTCAGAATCGTTAATACCTGCGCCTATCATAGAATCGCCATCTGCTTGCAAAACAAAATACGAACCTGTGCCAATCAGACTTTCAGGGATTTCAACATATCCTTCTATGTTATCATCCAAATATCCTAATTCTCCGCAAGGGATGCCTCCGTATATAGGCATCAGATTTCCTTCAGCACCAGTGAATTCGTAATCCTTATCATAACGGCGACCCGATTTTATTATATCTAACATACGCTCTCCTTATCGTTTTATATTTACTCTGACCTTATCAACAAGCGGAGATGATCTCTTATCAAAGGCCTGTTCAATATAGTATTCCATATCTTTAAGAAAATCATCCCATTTTACCAAAACACAATAGCGTTCATCTTCAGACCACGCACATCCTTCGTGAGGTTCAACATAATAGTTATAACTGAACTCGCGAATTACAGTAGTATCATTAATATCTACATAGTTATGGCTTCCATTACACTGGACACAGGAATATGAACCTTTATATATTTTGCTATACATTTCAGGCAATACCACACCTAATACTCCATTTCGAGTATTTCCTTTGCCATTATGTAACGAAGCTCTCAATTCTCTCTTTATAAAATAGTTTTTATCCCCGAGATAATCACTTCCTTCGTTTTCGGAGGAATGACTACCTATAAGGAATATTGTTACCGTTGAGTCACGCAAGTATTTTTCTCTTATTACTTGCATAACATAATCACCGTCGTCACTATCGATTACCTCATCAAGGCTTTTATCAATAAAGTAATCTTTGTCAAAATTATCGACCAAGTAATTTTTATAATAACGATCTTCTTTTTTAAAACTAATAAAACACTTTCTCACATTACTCACCCTCTATCTGAAAAATTCTTAAGCCTTAAGAAATTAATATCTTTTGCCATTGTTTCATGAACGATGATATTCAACGTAGCTCGTCTCTCGAGATTTACTCCGCTCATTCTGAAAGTGAATAACAGCATTTCAAGCAATTCTTGTGGCTTATAATCCTTATCAAATCTTGTTTTTCCTGTTCCCAGAACTGGCATGCTAATCGATTCACCATTATTATGAATATCAATCTCGTGCCACATATTAGCGTAACATCTGGGGCATTTATCTCCATACAGATTTGCCATATTATCTTTATCAAAACTGGTGTAGGCTAATAATAAGAAGCCCTCATATTCACATATAGTTCCGAGATCGTATCTTATATTTTTACCTTTGCTTCTTTTTAAAGCAGCGCCTTTGATGTTACGGCTACTAAGAGTTTGAACTATATGCTCATAAAGTTCTTTTTCTTTATCTTTATATCTTTCAATAAACTGCCCGTGTAATGATCTTTCAGAGATAATACCAAGATTTTCGGTATCATAATATTCGTTCATAGGTATAACCTTTTTGCCAGAAGATTCCCAAATATCTCCAACTCGTACTATAATCTTAGTGTTTCTTATTTTGAGTTCAATCTTTTGTGTCAAGTTCGCAAAAATCAACACTGCAACAAATATAGCTACACATACACTTAAGAATACGATGCCTGAATTTTTTCTTGTTTCATCTGAAATTGGGAAAAAGGCCACCCAAATAGAAAACAGTGTGGCAAGTATAGCAAAAATCTCAAAGAATTTCTTTATTACATATCTATCCCAAGGTTTAATTTTCATCTGTGGTGTAACCTCCGACAAAAAAATCTTTTATCTACTATATTATACCATATTTTGTCCTATTTTGCAATACTATAAGTCAATATATAGTGTTAAAGCGGCGAATTTCTCCGCCGCCTTTTCTTTGTTTACTGCGTATCAATTTTTGAGCTTTTAAGCTATCCCATACTCCTCTTTCATCTCTGCTATCATCTGTGCGAGTTTTTCCTCACATTCTTCGATGCTGCCGGCGTAGATGTTTCGGGTGATGCGTTTGCCGTTTACAATCGGCGAATACCGTCCTTCCCACACGTTCTTGCTGACCTGATGGATTGAGCCTGTTCCCTGCCGTCTGTACTTGCCTTTATAAGGCTCAAATTTCGTCCTTGGCGTGGGTTGTGGTGCTTCGGTCGGTACTTGCTCGTCCTCGCTCCCACCGCCCTCAAACTCGGCGTACGCGCCTGCAAGGCTTCCTATCGTTTTGTCTATGGTCTTGGCTGCCGTTCGCATTCCTTCGTCAGTGGCGTGGGAGTAAACATTCAATGTGGTTTCTACGCTTTCGTGTCCTATCGTGCAGGCGAGTGTTTTGACATCCATTCCGTACCTCAGAGCCTGCGTTGCGAAGGTATGGCGAAGCGCGTGGAACGGCACTTGCTTACAGCCTGCATGTTCGAGAATCTGCGATAACTTCTTTCTGCATGCACACGGATCGCGTGGCAGGTCTTGTTCTCTTTTATACGGCGACGGGAACAGCCACTTTGACCGTACCTTTTTGCGGTACTCCTTCAGCATCTCGATCAGCGGTAACGGGAGGATGATTGTGC
>JAFVTV010000055.1 GCA_017502975.1 Clostridia bacterium
CCTCATGGCCTGCGGCATCCATTTCAATGATCGTGTGCGTGCCGATGTACCCGGTACCGCCCGTTAGCAAAACCTTCATAATTAGCCTCCGTTTATACACTTTTGCTTACATTTTTTGCTTTAGTTTTTATTGTTTACTCCATCACGCGCGGCACAACAGTGTCCTTGTCTTTATAGATGTGCTGCTCGGGCACGAAGCCGCGCACCGAGGATAGCGGATATATCATGGCGCGCCTTCCCACCACTGTACCGGGATTGAGCACACAGCCGCAACCGATCTCGCCAAAATCGCCGATGAAAGCGCCCACCTTGCGCATACCGGTTTCAAGCACGAGCGCACCCGCGCGAAGGGTAACGTTTGCACCGTCACCGCGGAAATTCGACAGGATCGCGGCGGCGCCAAGATGTGCGCGATGACCGAGAATGCTATCCCCCACATAATTGAAGTGCGGCACCTGTGCACCGTCAAACAAAATGGCATTTTTGATCTCCGAGGAATTGCCAACAGTTGCGCCTGCCCCAATAATAACATTGGCGCGCAGATATGCACAATGCCTGAGCTTTGCACCCTCACAAACAATAGCAGGGCCGTCTATTTGCACGCTTGGGGCAACCTCAGCGCTCTTTGCGATCCAAACACCTTCGCTTGGATGATCGTACTTTTGAGGGTCGAGCGTAGCGCCGATCTCCTCGATCCACTTGCCAATGTGCGGCAGTGCCTCATGCGGATAGGTAAAGGCGGCAAGGCGCTCGCCCGCGATAGAATATGATAGGTCAAAAAGGTCACGTACCGTAATTTTAGCTTCCATAACCCTCTCCTTAAATATTTTTTACTACTATTAGTATAAACACAAAAAGCGCACCTGTCAACGTAAGAAGGTTGGCAAAATAAAAATTTTATTTTGGGGTATTGACAAGCGGGGCTGACAAGTGCTATAATGACCACATAGACAAACAAACCGTTGACGCGGAGATAACGGCAGCTATGCCTTTACAGAGAGCCTACGTCGCTGAAAGTTAGGTAAGAAACAGGTTGTCAAATGGACCGCTGAGGGCGCAGTCAACAGCAAAGCAATGCTTTGCCCAGTATTCTGCGACGCGAAAGGCAGGCGTGATTGCCAAGGATATAGATGTATCCTGAAAAGCGCATAGAGTTTTCTATGAATGCAAGGTGGCACCGCGGATAAGGTTTCTTATTCGTCCTTGAGAGAGTATGTTAGGTATTCTGTCGGGGGCGTTTTTTGTTTCCCGCACAAAAATTGATTACTTTGAGGAGAATATAAAAATGAAGCTGAACAACATTGACTTTGCTACTTATTTTAACAACTATCCCGATAAAAACGGCTATTTCGGAAAATACGGCGGTGTATTTGTTGAGGACAAGCTAAAGCGCGCCATGGCTGAGATCACCGAGGCTTACTATTCGATCTGCCAATCGCGCAAGTTTATTGCCGAGCTGCGCAGGATCCGCAAGGAATTTCAGGGCAGACCCACACCCGTTACACACCTTGAGCGTCTTTCCGATGCGATGGGCGGCAAGGTACAGCTTTACGCCAAGCGCGAGGACCTCAACCACTCGGGCGCGCACAAGTTAAACCACTGCATGGGTGAGGCGCTGCTTGCCAAATTTATGGGCAAGAAAAAGGTGATTGCTGAAACGGGCGCAGGACAGCACGGCGTGGCGCTTGCTACCGCCGCCGCATACTTCGGCTTGAAGTGTGACATCTACATGGGCGCTGTCGACATCAAAAAGCAAGCACCCAACGTTGCCCGCATGAAGATCCTTGGCGCAAACGTCATTGAGGTCACGCACGGTCTTCAGACCCTGAAGGAAGCAGTAGACGCTGCCTTTGATGCTTACAGCCGCGAATACGAGGATGCTATTTACTGCATCGGCTCTGTTCTTGGCCCGCACCCCTTCCCCATGATGGTGCGCGATTTCCAAAGCGTTGTTGGCATTGAGGCACGCGACCAATTCATTGAAATGACAGGACATTTGCCCTCCGCGATCGTTGCGTGCGTGGGCGGCGGCTCCAATGCCGCAGGACTTTTTGCAGGGTTCCTCAATGACCCCGTGGATATTTACGGCATTGAGCCTCTTGGCAGAGGCGAAAAGCTGGGCGATCACGCCGCAAGCCTCAAATACGGCACCGAGGGCATTATGCATGGCTTTAACAGCATCATGTTAAAGGATGAAAATGGCGAGCCCGCCCCCGTTTACTCGGTGGCAAGCGGTCTTGACTACCCCTCAAGCGGCCCTGAGCATGCCTTTTTGCAGGAGATCGGCCGCGTGAAATATGACGTTATCAACGATGAGGAAACGATCGATGCCTTCTATCGCTTAGCGCGCCTTGAGGGTATCATTCCCGCCATTGAAAGCGCGCATGCCGTAGCCTACGGCATGAAGCTGGCGCAAAAGATGGACCACGGCTCTGTGCTCATCAACCTCTCGGGCAGAGGCGATAAGGATATGGATTATATCATCGAAAATTACGGTATCAGATAAAAAAAAGAGCGTGTGCGATGCACACGCTCTTTTTTATTAAAGTACTTTTGCAAGAAATGCCTGCAGGCGCACGTTTTTGGGATTGCCGAACAACGCCTCGGGGGTGCCCTCCTCGGCGATCACGCCGCCATCCATAAAGATGATGCGGTCCGCAACCTCTCGGGCAAAGCCCATTTCGTGCGTAACGATCGCCATCGTCATGCCCTCGTTGGCAAGCTCCTTCATCAGATCCAACACCTCACCGACCATTTCGGGGTCAAGAGCGGAGGTAGGCTCGTCAAACAGCATCACCTTGGGGTTCATCGCAAGCGCACGCACGATAGCGATACGCTGCTTCTGACCGCCCGAAAGCGTAGAGGGATACGCTTCAGCCTTTTCGGCAAGGCCGATACGGGCAAGCAGGGCCATTGCCTTTTCCTGCTCCTCGGCAAGGATCTGCGCCTTGGTCTCGGTAGGCTTTTCCGCCTTGCCGAACAGCGCCAAGTGCTTTTGACGGCGCAGCTTCTGCATACGCACCATCACGGGGGCAAGGGTGATATTTTCAAGCACGGTCTTGTTGTTAAACAGGTTGAACTGCTGGAATACCATACCCATCTTCTGACGGTGGATATTGATATCTACGTGCGGGTCGGCAATATTTTCATTTTCAAAAATGATCTCGCCGCCCGTGGGGTCCTCAAGGCAGTTCAGGCAACGCAAAAGCGTGCTCTTACCCGAGCCGGAGGCGCCGATGATGACCACCTTTTCGCCCGCCTTGATATCAATGGAAACAGACTTTAACACCTCAAGCTCACCAAAGCTTTTAGAGAGGTCCTTGACACTGATCAAAACGTTATTTTCCATTTGTCGCACCTCCCGCATTTCGGTCACTCTTCGCCATTCTCTTTTCGATCATATGCAGCACTCTTGTCAGCGCTAGCACCACAACGAGATACAGCACTGCCGCGATCAAAAGCGGAAACAGATAGTCAAAGGTACGCGACTGAATCAGTCCGGGGATCTTACCAAGGTCGTAAATGCCAACGTAACCAACGATGGAGGTCTCCTTAACAAGCATAATAAACTCGTTAAACAGGGACGGCAAGCAGTTGCGCACCGCCTGCGGAATAATGATGGTGCGCATGGTCTGCCAGGTGGAAAGACCGAGCGAGCGACCTGCCTCCATTTGCCCGTCATCTACGCTTTCAAAGCCCGCACGTGCGATCTCCGCCACGTATGCACCGGAGTTAAGACCGAAGGTGATGGCACCGATCATAATACCGTTATCCCAAAAGGCAAACACGACAAAGTATAAGATCATCAGCTGCAGCACGACAGGCGTACCGCGCACAACGGTAATGTAGAAATTGCAGATCTTGGTGGCGATCTTCAATTTCCCCGTTTTTTTATTGATGTAGTTTACCATCGCCATCACGACACCGATGGTAATACCGATCAGGGCCGCTATCAAGGCGATCAGCAATGTATTGCCAAGGCCCTCAAAATACATTTTCCAACGGTTCTGCACCAAGAAGGCCTTGCTAAACCGCGTCCATAACTGTTCCATAAATTCCCCTTGAAAAAGGTGAGCGAGAGTATTGCTCGCTCACCGATTTTATTTCACTGTGCTTTGATCAGTTTGTACCTGCAAGCATGGTCTGTGCAGGCAGCTTATCCATCAGGATAGCGTCGATACGGCCTGCCTTCAGATCAGCCAGAGCCATTGCGTACTTCTCATACTGCTTTACCTCTGCATTAGCAGCCTTTACCACAACGGTAACCTCTGCACCCTGTGCATCCTCGGTTACGTAGGAGTAGCCCTCAGCACCTGCAGCGGCAGTGATGATCAGGTCACCGCTGGTGCCCTGCTGCACGCCTACCTTCTTGCCTGCAAGATCCTTTACGCTGGTGATGGGCGCTTCCTTATCGGAAACGATAACGAGCGTGGAGCTGTAGTATACGTTGGAGAAATCCATCATATCAGCGCGCTCCTCGTTGATGGTGAGGCCTGCTGCAGCAACGGCAAGACCGCTGTCACTCTGCACGGAGGTGGGGATGGAGTCAAACAAAACGTCCTTGATCTCAATCTTCTTGCCCATGTTTACGGCAACCTGGCTCATAATAGCCATATCAAGACCGGTAACAGCCTCATTGTAGATGAACTCAAAGGGAGCGAAGCCGGACTCGGTGTAGACCGTGATCACCTCGGTAGCGGAGCCGAAGTCCCAGCTTACCTGCAGGTCGCCTGCCTCGGGAGCGGTGCCGCCGTTCTCGGCGTAGTCGGCAAGCTTGGTGTAGTACTCCTCGTACTTAGCCATTTTACCGTTAGTGACCCACTCGTCAACAACGGCATTAACAGCAGCAAGCAGATCGGGGCAGTTCTTCTTTACACCGATACCGAAGTCCTCTTTGAGCAGGTCGACAGCGTCAGTTGCAACGAAATCGTCATTCTTTTTGCCGCAGGATGCAAATGCGACCACAGTGGTCAAAAGCATCAGCACGGCGAGCGTTAAGGCTACAATCTTTTTCATAGCAATGATCCTCTCATATTAAGTAATAAATTAACCTTTCGGCTTTTGCAATTATACCGCATAATTATGCAAATGTCAAGCACTTTTAGTTAATTTTTATTTATAATATAAATTTATCACGAAAGAGCGCCTGTTTCTTGGCAGATTACAACAATATCCTCGGCAACACAGCGGGGTGCTCGGTCGGCATTCACGGCAACGTCGCAAAGCTCCTCGTTGCGGTATTCATCGTCAAGGGAAAGTATGCGGCAGGTCTTATCATCGGGCGAAAGCTCGCGTGCCACAATATCTCGAATGACCTCGTATCGCCCGCGCTGCATAAATACAGTAAGTGCCCTCGAACGGTAACGGTTTTTCAGCGTCAGCGCACCGCAAATATCGATCGGGATCACGGCGCATTTGCCTGCGTTTACAATGCTGTCAATATCTGCGGCTGAGGTGCCGAAATAATGTCCGCTGTACACGGTGGTTTCAAGAAAGGCGCCTGCTTCACGCTCGGCAATAAAGGCGACCTCGTCAAGAAAGCGGTAGTTACAGTCCTCCTCATCGGTGCGCCTCGGGCGCGTGGTGGCTGTGGCGGGTTTAATCATACCGTACCGCAGGGAAAGCTCCTTTGCCACGGCATTTTTGTTACTGCCTGTGGGGCCGACAAGGCAAACCACACCGCCGTTTTTAAGACTCGGGCGCTCATCTGCAAAGGCGTGGCAGATCATATCCACCAAATGCAAGAAATCCTCATAGGAATTGACCGACAAAAGTCCCGACAGATGCGTGTTCCACGGGCGGCGGAACAGCACCGGATAGGTCGCCGGTGTGCGCGTAATATTATGCGCGCCATCATCAAGCAAAATATCAAGATTGACCATATCCTTTCGCGTGCCGATGAGGATGTGCTCGGGCGGGATCTCGGGAAAATCCTCAACTAGCCGCAACGCACGTGCCGACATGCAGGCGGGCGGCACAGCGGTTACAAAAAACACGTCTGCCACACTCGACAAGCGCCGCACAAACTCCTTTGCCCCCGCAAACATGGGCTGATGCGCCACAAACTCGGGATCGCTAAAGTAAGAAATGCGCTCGTCGGCGCGCGTGCCACTTGTTCCCCACCCACGAATATCGTAAATGGTCAGAGGCGGTGCAATTCCCTCTCTTTCATTTAAGCATTGTAGAGCATACGCATTACAATCATACAGGATATCATCCACATCAAGCCCTACACGCAATCTGTATTTTTTCACGGTCGCACCTCCCTTTTGTTACTTTTTTCAGTATAACATACATTTTAAAAAGACGCAAGAGCGACAAGCAAAAAACGCGCTTTAGCAAGCGAAAAATTTTTTCCGATTTTTCAAAAAAAGTGTTGACAAACGGAAATGCTTATGATATAATGTTCAAGCGTTGTGAAAAACGCATCAATATGGCGGGATAGCTCAGCTGGCTAGAGCAACCGGTTCATACCCGGTAGGTCATGGGTTCAAGTCCAATTCCCGCTACCAAAACACACAAAATGCGGAGCGATCCGCATTTTGTAAATAAGGCCCGTTGGTCAAGCGGTTAAGACACCGCCCTTTCACGGCGGTAACAGGAGTTCGATTCTCCTACGGGTCACCACAAACAGAAAGCCCACCCCAATCTGGGTGGTCTTTTGCTTTTGGTAGCTCGTTTCGCAGAAACGAGCTCTGCAAGATGCCGCTAACCAAAGGGCATTGAAGTTCTATGGCGCATCTTGCCATTTGGCGGCGTTGCCGCCAAATAGATCGATAGCCGTGAAGCGGCGTCTCCTACGGGTCACCAAACGTAACAAATCCGAACTATTTCGTAAATCGAAATTGGTTCGGATTTGTTTTTTATTATAATTATTCGAATTAATGCTAATAGAACACCTCCGAGAGTGACCGTTTGGTAACTCTCGGAGGTGTTTTTATTAAACTATCTTATACCCCGTTGCCGTATGCAAAACGCTTGCTTCGTTTGGTTCAAACTTTTCTTCAATCTGACGCAGATGCGACACCAATATCCAGCGGATGTTGAATGCTGAAAAATGCTTCAACAGGTGATACAGACCTTCCGCCCCCTCGGCGTAGGCGGTGCTTTGGAAAGTTTCGTTGAGAAATACAAGCGAACCTTCTTTCAAGGTATCCACCATTACCGCCAGCTCGCGCACTTCTTGCTCAAAACGGCCTGCATCGTTTCCTTCGCAAAATTCCTTTTCCGCTTCAGAAAACTGTGTTGCAATCTGTGAGAATAATGTGATCTCTGCGGATTCACAAGGAATAGGCAAGCCCGCTTGCGCAAGAAGCTGCATTGTGCCAATCGAACGCAAATATACGGTTTTACCGCTTCCGTTGTTTCCAAACACCAACAAACCGCCATTATCTTTACCAAGCATAAAATCGTTGGGAATGACGTCAGACGGATTGGGACTCGACATCAGCAGATACAAATCGTATAGTTTTTTGACGTGGATACTTTGATCTGCCGTGAACGTTGGATAGCAAACAGGAACGTTCTTCTCCTTCAAAGTCTGCACATATTTTAGTGCCACATCGTAAAAGATCAATTCACGATCAATCGGACCGTATTTTTCAAAGATCTGCTCGGATAGTTTCCCAAATATTCCCGAAAGATCGGACAATGCTGAGATCCCAAGACGCTCATACCATCCGTCTATTGTAGGGACGAAGCGCTGACAAGGATATGCAGTTCCAACTGCTTTCTTAAAAAGCGAAAAGCCTTTCTTTTTTAGCTCCGAATCTGTCACGTGAATATATCTGTGATCGATCAGCTCATAAGATTCAATACGCCCCTCATCATTCATGGCAAACTTGAAATCCCAATATCCGCCTTCACTGAAATTTTCATACTTGGAGCAGAAAGTGATCAGTTTGGTGAAATCGGGACATTCATATATTTCCTTGCAAGAGGAATACAGACTTTTTAATCCATCGGATTTCAATTCATATTTCTCTAAAAGCTCACTATATGCCTTAATGAACAGCAAGGCGCGCTTTAGGCAAAGTGCTTGCGCTTGCAGGATATTTTTAGCTGTTGCGGAAGAAGCCGTGCCCGTTGCATTCAGGTGATATTCGTCCCTGCCTGCCGTCTTTTGCGTGATCCGCAGTTCCTCGAAGCGTGTGGATAACGATATGAGCTGTTCAAGCAAAGTGGGATTGTTTTCGAAATCCTTAATAATCGCTTGACG
>JAFVTV010000007.1 GCA_017502975.1 Clostridia bacterium
AGGTAGATTTTGTCTGCAATCTCGGCTCTAAACGTTTTTATATTCAATCTGCGTTTTCAATTCCCGATGAAGAAAAACGTGCTCAAGAAATACGCCCGTTCCGAAAGATAGATGATTCTTTTAAGAAGATTATCGTAACCAAGGATATCGTTTCGCCGTACTATGATGAGCATGGTATATTGACGGTTAATATTTATGACTTCTTACTTGAACCCACTTGTATAGAGAACTAAACGAAAGGTAAAATTTATATGGGAAATGGATTTTTTACAGTATGTGGAATTGTTGAAATAAATGGTAAAGTATTACTTGTTCGCCATACCTACGGCACCGCCCAAAATAGAATTTTATGTCCGGGTGGATATGTAGAGGAAAATGAATTGCCCACTTGCGCTATTGAACGTGAGTTCCTTGAAGAAACAGGAGTAGTTGTAAAAGCAAAATCACTATTATCTATGCAATTCAAGTCAAATCAATGGTGTGCGATTTTTGATTGTGAATATGTTGCAGGTGAACCGAAATCTGATCATTACGAAAACAGTGAGGTGCTTTTGCTTTCCCCCGAAGAAGCAATCAATCGTGAAGATATTACGAATATGAGCCGTGAATTGCTTAAAATTTATGTGAATAACAAAGATAATACGTTACACAAAAATACGTATATTCCTAAATCTTCAACTGCAGCAGATTATGTTTTGTTTGGATAATAAAAATTTCGTTAAAGGGTATCATCCAAGGAAGAGTAGTGTGTTATAATAGGGACAACATTCTTTTGTCCGAAAAATATAATATTTTGTGTGTAAATGAGTTGTCCCTATTATAACACACTCGTTTGGTGTGTTCAAATAGGGACAACTTTTTTATATATTTTCCTGTTTTGTCGCTTTATGATGCCTTCGCCATGGGCATTTGCGCGGCATCGAGCATATTTTCAATAAATATCCCGTAGCCTGTGGTGGGGTCGCCGATGAGGACGTGCGTGATCGCGCCCACGATCTTGCCGTCTTGGATAATGGGGCTGCCAGACATGCCTTGCACGATGCCGCCTGTTTTTTCGATGAGTGCTTTATCGGTGACAGTTACCGTAAAGCATTTGTTATCGCGCGCCGCGCGGTGAATATCCGAGATGTTGATTCGGTACTCATGCGGGCAATTGTCGTCAAGCGTGCACCAGCAGCTCGCCATCCCCTCGCGCAGTTCATCGCGGCGCCCTATCGGCAAGAGCCCTGCGGTATCGCGTGGGCGCTCGGCAAGCACACCGTACACGCCGCAGGGTGTATTGGTGAAAAGCGTGCCCGTTTTGCCTGCCGAAAAGTGTCCCTTTAACTCGCCAGGCGCGCCTACCGCGCCCTTTTGGATACTGCCGATCTCAACCCCCATCACGCTGCCGCGTGCGATCGGCACAAGGCAGCCGCTGCTGCCGTCGCAAATACCGTGCCCCAGCCCCGCAAAATCCTTACCGTTTTCAAGCACATAGGTGACCGTTCCAATGCCCGCCCCCGTATCTCTTACCCAAAGCCCTGTGCGGTAGCGTCCGTCGCTATCACACGCCTTTGGTGAGAGGGTGACGCTGATTTCCTTACTGTCACGTCTGAGGATCAGCGTCAAGGGCTTTCCTGCTGCGCTGTGGATTGCCTCGGCAAGATCGGATACGCCCTCGGGCGCTCTTCCGTTTAACGATATGATGCAATCGCCCGGCTTTACGCCCACATCCCTTGCGGGGTTTTCTGCTTTTCCCCCACACGTGACGTCACAATAACCCACCACCATGATGCCGTCTGTAAAATAACGCACGCCAAACGGCGTGCCGCCTACATATACTCTTTGCCTATCTCCTCTTGGCGTTGCCGCGCCGATCGGCAGGGCAAGCGAAAACAGAAGCGCTACACACAAAAGCAGGCAGAAAAAGCCGTACCCGCTTTTCAATTTTTTTATCTTCATTTTTATTTAACCCCCAAAAATCTCGCTTGCTATTACTATGTGCATTGTCTGTGCATTTATCAATAACAATATGCGTACATCTTGCCAGCATTTTTGTGTTTTGTGAAATTTGGGGCATTAGATCTGTTTGCGATAAAGTATAGCAGGCATAGGTATTTTTTGGTGCTTTTTTTCTTGACATTTGGTGATTTTATGATATAATTAGTTTGCTAATAAACTATTTGGAGGAGCTATGAAGGATCAGCAATTTTCTGTGTTGCCGCAGCCCATGCCCGAGCGAGAGGAGCTGCAGGGACTTCCGCAGGCGCCACGCATCATCATGGATATCTCGCGCATGCTTCGCTATCGCGTGCGCAGCAAGGAAACCGATGCGGGTGTGATGCAAAGCCATGCGGCACGCTTGCTTATGGCACACCTTGCGGTATGCGGCAAGATGAGCCAGCTTGCGCTTGCCGAAAAAACGCATTTTTCCACCCCAACTGTGAGCATTTTGCTGCGCAAGATGGAGCAGGAGGGATACGTTTTGCGCTTGCCCGATGCGCGCGACCGCCGCGTGATGCTGGTGTCACTGACCAAAAAGGGCATTGCCTTTGACCGCGAGCACCTTGACCGCATTTCTGAAAACGACCGCCGCGCCACCGCGGGCTTTACGGCTGAGGAGGAGAAAGTGCTGGTGTCACTTCTTTTACGCATGCAGGATAATTTAAAGGAGAGATAAGGATGAAAAAGCTGTTTCGTTATCTAAAGCCCTATCGCTTTTTTGCCATTATCTCTCCACTTTTGATGATGGGTGAGGTTTTAGCGGATCTCTGCTTGCCGTATTTGATGTCATTTATTGTCAATTACGGTATCATTGGCGAGGAGCTTGCGGGCAACCGCGTGGCATCCTTTCTTGTAGGCATTTTTTATCCAAACGGCGGATACAGTAATCTGAATTTGATCATTTTATTTGGCGTGCTGATGCTGGTCGTAACCCTGATCGGCGGCTTTTTTGGTACGCTTTGCGCCTACACGGCGGCAAGGGCATCCCAAAGTTTTGGGCATGACCTGCGGCGCGATGCATACCGCCGCGTGATGTCGCTCTCCATTGAGCAGACCGACCGCTTTACCACGGGCTCGCTTGTCACGCGTATGACAAACGATATCGCCATGATCGTAGAGTTTATTGAAATGATCCTGCGTATGTTTGTACGTGCGCCCATGTTCTTTATCGGCGGCTCGATCTTCCTTTTGATGCTTAACGTGGAATTCGGTGTGGTACTGCTGGTTTCTCTGCCTGTGATGTTACTCACGCTGATTTTCGTTCTTGCGCGTGCCGTTCCGCTTTTTGGCACGGTGCAAAAGCGGCTTGACCGCGTAAACTGTGTAGTGCAGGAGAACGTCGGCGGCGCGCGTGTGGTCAAGGCATCGGTAAGAGAGGAATATGAAAATGAGCGCTTTGCCGTGGCAAACGGCGAGCTGCGCAGTATCAACTACCGCGTTCTGCGCTTGATGGCAATTATGAACCCCGTTTTGATCTTTGTGCAAAATTTTGCCGTCATTGCCATTATTTACATTGGCGGCAACAGCGTGGCAGAGGGTCTTGGCGGCATGAGCACCGGTAATATTATGGCGGCTGTTTCCTATGTTACACAGGTAATCATGTCCATTATGATGGTCACGATGATGTTTCAGTCTGTGTCCCGCGCGCTTGCCTCGGCAAAGCGCGTGCGCGAGGTGCTGGATACTGATCCTGTGATCGCCGACGGCAACGGTGATATGCAGGTGGGCGGCGATATTGCGGTTTCCTTCCGCGGTGTTTCCTTCCGTTATCCCGACACGGCAGGCGCGCCCGTTTTGCATGATATTGATCTTGACATTCGCCGTGGCGAAACGCTTGCGATCGTTGGCGCTACGGGCTCGGGCAAATCCTCGCTGGTACAGCTCATTGCACGCTTTTACGATCCTACTGTGGGCGAGGTGCTGATCGACGGCACGCCCGCACAGCAGTATAAATTGCACGACTTGCGCAAAAAAATCGGCTACGTTCTGCAAAAAAGCGAGCTTTTCTCGGGGAGTGTGGCGGATAATATTCGTTGGGGCAACCCCGGCGCCACCAATGCCGAGATCAAGGCGGCGGCAAGCGCCGCACAGGCAGATGCCTTTATCAGCAGCTTTTCCGATGGGTATGAAAGCCCGGTGGCTGAAAAGGGCGCATCACTTTCGGGTGGACAAAAGCAACGTCTGTCCATTGCGCGCGCCATTGCGCGCAAGCCCGAAATTTTGATCCTTGACGATGCGACCTCCGCACTTGACCTCTCGACTGAGGCAAAGCTGCGTGGGGCGTTGCGCGAGGTCATGCAGGGAACCACCGTCATCATGATCGCACAGCGCGTGGCAAGTGTACGTGATGCCGACAGGATCGCCGTGATCGAGGATGGAACCATCCGCCACTGTGCACCGCACGAGGAGTTACTTCAGATCAGTGCGACGTACCGTGATATCTATGCCTCTCAAATGGGGAAGGGGGGTGCTGCTGTATGAACGGAAAGCAGGAAAGAAGACCCGCCGCAGCGCCAAGCTTTGATATGCGACCGGGCGGCCGTGGCAATCCCCATAGCCGCGCGAGTGTCCAAAAGCCCAAAAATATGAAGAAAACGGTGGCGCGGCTTTTGCGCTATATCGGCAGCAGTCGCTATATTTTGATCGCGCTGCTTGTTATTATGCTGGTGGTGACCGCGGCAGAATTGGTGGGGCCCCTTTTGCAGGGCAATGCCATTGATGCCATTGAGCCCGTTTACCGCAATGCCGAAACGGGAGAAATTCTTTACAACTATGATAAAAACCACCCCGTTTTTGAGGATATTGCCGTAAAGACCACCTTTGAGGTACATTTTTGGCGCACCGATTACATGGGGCGCGACGGCGAAACTGCAGGTCTTTATACATATCTTATCGCCATGGCGGCGGTCTTTCTTGTGTGTAGCGTGCTGCATTATTTTCAAGGCATCATTGCGGCAAAGCTCTCACAACGCACCGTTTTTGTGATGCGAAACGATCTGTTTCGCAAGATATCGCGCCTGCCCATTTCCTATACCGACAATCACAAGCACGGCGACCTTATGTCGCGCATGACAAACGATGTGGAAAATGTTTCAAATGCAATTTCACAATCGATCACGTCACTGTTTTCTGCGGCTTTAACGCTTGTGGGCGCATTTGCGATGATGCTGATCCTAAGCCCCTTGATGACGCTTGTTGCTATGGTCACGGTGCCGCTTTCCATTTTTATCTCCACCAAGCTTGGCAAATTCATGCGCCGCTATTTTGTGCGGCAACAGCGCCTTTTGGGCGGCCTTAACGGTACGGTAGAGGAAATGGTCACCTCTTATAAAACGGTTGTTGCCTACGGCAAGGAGGAGGCGGCGGTATCGCAGTTCTCCGAGATCAGCGAGGGGCTGCGTGATTGCGCGGTCAGCGCACGCGTTTGGGGGTCTGTCATGGGCCCTGTGATGAATTTTATCGGTAATTTGCAGTATGTGCTGGTGGCGGCAACAGGCGGCGCTATGATCCTGTTTGGCGGTCCCGGCAGCATCAGTATCGGTAACATTCAATCCATGCTTTCCTATTCCAAGCGCTTTACCCGTCCCATCAATCAGATCGCCAACCAATATTCGGCAATTCTGACGGCGCTTGCAGGTGCGGAGCGCATCTTTGAGGTGATGGATCAGGCTGATGAGATCGACGAGGGCACGCTTGAGATAGCCCCCGGTGACATCAAGGGCAATATTGAATTTGAAGATATCTTTTTCCATTACGTAGAGGGTGAGCCTGTGCTAAAGGGGTTCGATCTCTCGGTAAAGGCAGGGCAAAAGATCGCCATTGTCGGTGCGACGGGGTCGGGTAAGACCACGGTCGTGAACCTGCTGACGCGCTTTTATGAGGTGGTGGGTGGCAGAATAACGGTAGACGGTATCGATATTCGCGATATGCCAAAATCTACCCTGCGCCGTGCCATTGCCATTGTGTTGCAGGATACCGTGCTCTTCCATGATACCATTCGTGCCAATATTATGTATGGTAGGCCTGATGCGACCGAGGAGGAGATGATCGCCGCCGCGCGTCATGCCAAGGCAAACAGCTTTATTGAGCGCCTGCCCGAGGGATATGATACCTTGCTGGATGAGGCGGGCAGTAATCTTTCCGAGGGACAGCGTCAGCTGCAGGCGATCGCACGCGCCGTGCTTGCCGACCCCAAGATCCTTATTCTTGACGAGGCAACATCCTCGGTCGACACCCGCACCGAGATGCACATTCAGCAGGCGATGGTTGCACTGATGAAGAACCGCACATCCCTTATCATTGCGCACCGTCTTTCCACCATTCGCGATGCGGATGTAATCGTGGTGGTGAAAAACGGCGTGATCGCCGAGGCGGGCGATCATGATACGCTCCTTGCGAAAAAAGGCGAGTATGCAAAGCTTTATCAAAATCAGTTTGCGGGGATCGCGACATAATGGAAGCAGGAAAAATTAAATTTTTACGCCTTTGCTACGAGGAGCTCTCGCGTGAAAAGGTGCGTGACGGTATCGGCTTGCTTGCCGAAAAGCGCCTGCATGGGCTCCTCAAGCGTTGGGTGATCGATGACCCGACCTGCCACGAGGTGAAGGTCACAGGTGAGGGCGATAGGCGGCGCAGGTTTGTTGCCGATATCATGACGCCCGCGGGTGAAATTGTGGAGGTGCAGACAGGGGCGCTTTATCCCATGCGGCAAAAGCTTGCCTTTTACATGGAGGAAACCGCATATCCCGTGACCGTCCTGCATCCCCTACTTGCCACAAAATATATCAGTTGGCTTGACCCCGAAAGCGGGGAGGTGACGGCGCGCAAAAAATCGCCTCTGCATCAAACGCCGCTGCACGCAATCGCCGAATTAAAGCCCTATATCAAGTATTTGGGCGATCCGCGCTTTTCGCTTTGCCTGCCCCTGATAACCGTAGAGGAATACCGCCTGCTTGACGGGTGGGGCAGGGGTGGCAAGCGCGGCTCACACCGCTTTGAGCTGATCCCGCTTTCCCTTGAGGATACCCTCTATCTTAAATCCCGCGCGGATTATGCCGCGCTTTTCCCTCAAAACGAGCAGCTTACAGTGCCGTTTACCGCCAAGACCTTTGGAAAAATAACACGGCTTAGAGGATACGACATTTATAACGCTCTTGCTGTGTTTGAGGGGCTTGGCGTGATCGAGCGCTGCGGCATGGAAAAGCGTGCCACTCTTTACCGCAAAATATAAAAAATTCCGCCGCGTGGATCCGTTACGGATCGCACGCGGCGGTTTTTTGCTTTATTTGTTCAGCTCGCCTACAAGCAGGGGCAGCGCTTTTTCAAACTTGGTGCCGTACCAATGGGTATCATCGCCCCTTGTTGCCTTCATGCCTGCAAGCGTGAAGTCAGCGGCGATCCTCGCCGCCTCAAGGGGTGTTTTGCCCTTTACCAAGGCGCCCACAAAGGCGGAGGCAAAAATGTCGCCCGTGCCGTGACAGCCCTTGTCAAGACGCTCGTGGAAGTAGTAGGAGATCTCGGCATCGCCGCGGGAGAGCACGGCGGCGCCAAGCTCATTCTTGTTGTAGCTCACGCCCGTGAGAACCACCGTTTTTGCGCCAAGCGCGAGCACCTTTTCCATCAACTTGCGAATATATGCTTCGTCATATCCTTCGCCGATATAGGGCATATCGGTCATCATGGCTGCCTCGGTGATGTTCGGCAGAGCAATATCCGCCTTGCCGCAAAGCGTGCCCATTTCATGCGCAAAAGCCTCGTCAAAGCCATAGTAAAGCGTACCGTTATCTGCCATGGCGGGGTCAACCACCTTCAGGCACTCGGGGGCACTAAGACGGCTAAACATATCCTTTACCAATTCGATCTGGCGCTTGCTGCCAAGATACCCTGTGTAAATGGCATCAAAGGAGATCTTTTGCTTTTCCCAATGGTCAACAATGGCGGGAATATCGTCGGTGAGGTCGCGGAAGGTCCAGCCTGTAAAGCCGCCGGTGTGTGTGGAGAGCACGGCGGAGGGGAGAATGGCGGTCTCGATCCCGCATGCTGAAATAATGGGGAGTGCTACTGTGAGGGAGCATTGTCCGAAGCAGGAAATATCCTGCACCGTAAGAACCTTTTTGTCTTGGATGTTTGCCATGGAACATAACTCCTTTTTGCTTTTTTCTGTGCACAGTTTACCATATATCTGGTAGGAACGAAATAACCAAAACAATATATTTTTATAATACCAGATTTCAAATGCGGACAAGTTTGGTTCTATGCCCCCATCGCCCGGCATAGGATGATGTAGAAAAGGAGGGCGGTGCTATGCAAAACATTGTGGTCAATCCGCGCGCCCTCTTGCCGCGCTTTTTGGCAGACATGCTGCCAAGTGCCCTTTGCGAGGAGATCGAGTACGCCGTGCCGCAGGGCTTTTTCCCCGAGGAGGTGCGCCTTAGGCGCGAGCGGTGCGCGTCGGTCACGGTTGGGGGCGACAACATACGCCTTTCCACAGTCTTTTCGGGCGCGCAAATGGAGGAGCTTCTCATGACCATGTGTGCGGGGTCGCTGTATGCACACAGCGAAACGCTGGGGCAGGGATATCTGGTTTTGCCCAATGGCGTGCGTGTGGGTGTTTGCGGCCGCGCGGCGGTGGTGGATGGGTGCATCAAGGGCATTGAAAGCATCTCGGCGTTTTCGATCCGTGTGCCGCATCGCGCCCCCTTGGTGGGTGGGGAGATCTGTCGGCTCTTTGAGCGCTATTCGCGCACGCGCGGCATCCTGATCTTTTCGCCGCCCGGCGTTGGCAAGACCACCCTGCTGCGCGGCATTGCGGCAGAATTTGCGGGGGGTGAGCGCCCCTTGCGGGTGGCGGTGGTGGATACCCGAGGAGAGCTCTCTGCCTTTGGGGAGGACAAGGGGCTGTTGCTTGACGTGCTCTCGGGCTATCCACGCGGGCGCGGTATCGGCATTGCCACAAGGACCATGGCGGCCGAGGTCATTATCTGTGATGAGGTAGGGGATCTTGGAGAGGCGCAGGAGATCGTGGCGGCGCACACGGGGGGCGTGCCCCTGATTGCCACGGCGCACGCGGCAAACGCGCGCGAGCTGCTTTCTCGCCCCGGTATGCGCCTTTTGCACGAGGCGCGCTGCTTTGGGGCATACGTGGGTGTTGCCCGTGGTGCCAGCAGCTTTACCTACTCTTTTGATGTGACCGATTGGGAGGCGGCAGATGCATTTTTTTAGGTGGCTTGGTGTTGGCGTGATCCTTTGCTGCGGTATTTTTTCGGGGCTCTTTTTTGCCGCATTTGAGCGCCGCAGGCTGGAGCAGGCAGAGGGGTTTTTATCGCTACTTCGGCTTATCCGCTTACAGATCGACTGCTTTTCGGCACCCGTTTCCCGTATTCTTGCAGAGTGCGACAAAAGCGTGCTTGCAGCCTGCGGCATCGCCTCTCCTAAGACCGATTTCAAGGCATTGCTACGTGACACAAAGCTCTACCTTTCCGAGGAGATGTGTCGCCTGCTTACCGATTTTGCAGGCAGGCTTGGAGGCAGCTACCGTGAGGAGCAGCTGCGTTGCTGTGAGTATTATTTGGCGCGACTTGCTCCGTATTGCGATACGCTTCGCGCAGAGCTGCCAAAGCGTGAGCGTATGGCGCTGTTCCTGCCGCCGGCACTGTCGGTGGCACTGATTTTATTGCTGTTGTAGACGGAGGAAAAAACGATGGACGTAGGGCTGATTTTGCGTGTGGCGGGGGTTGGTATATTGGTGGCAGTTGCGGCACAGATCTTATCCAAAAGCGGCAGGGATGAGCAGGCAACGCTTGTAACGGTGGCGGGGCTTGTGGTGGTTTTTCTCATCCTTGTGCAGGAGATCGGCAATCTTTTTGATACCGTACGCGATATTTTTGGCTTCTGATGGGTGTTTTGCAGGTTGCGGGCATTGCGCTGCTTGCCGCAATGCTGATATTACTGCTGCGCGAGATGCGTGCGACGGTTGCCCCGCCCGTGCGGCTTGTGACCACCTTGGTGCTGTTTGGTGCGGCATTGGGGCTGTATGCCCCCGTGCTTTTACGTATCCGCACGCTGTTTTCGCTGGGTGGGGGCGACGCGTTTGTGGAAGCGGTGCTCCGCGCGGTGGGCATTGGGCTGATTTGTGAGTTTAGCGCCGCTTTTTGCCGCGATCTTGGAGAAAACACTGTGGCAGGGGGTGTGCTTTTGTTTGGCAAGCTTGAAATATTGGTGCTCGCGCTGCCCCTTATTGATGAACTGATAGAAATTGTCGGAGAATTGTTAAAATGACAAGAACAGCAAGAAAAAGGACGGTTTTCTTTTGCCTCGCCTTGCTTATTTTGCTCCTTGCTTTTGTACTGCCCGTGGGGGCAGAGGGGGCACAGACGAGCGGCGAGAGCGAGGCGATCGCAGAGGAATGGGAGGCGTTTCAGGCGGCGATCCCCCCCGAGGTGCAGGATCTCTTACCGAGGGACTTTTTTTCACAGGACATGACGCTTGTGGCAAAGGGGGTACAGGAGGCAAGCACGCTGAGTGCGATCCTTCGGGCGGTTGGGCAGGTGATGGGCGTCACGCTCACCCAAAATCTTGCACTTTTGGCAAAGTTGTGCGGGATATTGGTGCTTTCTGCCACCTTTCGGGCGGCGGTGGGGGAGCGAAAAAACGGGACCGAGGGTGCGATCTCACTTGTTTCCGTGCTTGCCATCACCCTCATGCTCTTTGCGGGCGAGGGAACGAGATTTTCGCAAATGGAGCAGTTTTTTGGTACCGTTCGGGCGCTTTGCGTGGCGCTCATCCCCCTTATGGGGGCGCTATATGCCATGGGTGGAAACGTTGCGGCAGCGGTGGCAAACCACGGGGTGATGAGCGGGTTTCTCGCCATTCTGGAAACTGCCTGCAGCGGTGTGGTGGTGCCTGTAGCGTGTGTCTTGGTGGCTTTGGCTGTGTTGGATGCCGTAACGGGCAAGGGGTCGCTTTGCTCGCTTGCCAATCTTTTAAAGCGCACATTTACCTTTGGGCTCTCCTTTTTTATGATGCTTTTGACCTTTGTGCTGGGACTGCAGCATACCCTTGCTAAGGGGAGCGACACGCTGGCACTGCGCACGGTGCGCTTTGCGGCGGGCAGCTTTTTGCCCGTGGTGGGCGGCTCGATCTCCGAAACCCTGCGTACTGTGGCAGGGAGTGTAGAGTATTTGCGCGGTGCGGTTGGCATTGGCGGCATCTTGGTGGTCTTTTTTCTCTTTTTGCCTACGTTTCTCTCAGTGCTCCTGACAAGGCTTACCTTTTCGCTTTCCGGTGCTGTTGCGGGGCTGCTCTGTTGCTCGCGCGAGCAAAAGCTGCTTGGCGAGCTCTCCTCGGTTTGGGGCTATTTTCTCGCAGTCATAGCCTGCCTTTTTGTTATGACCGTGTTTTCGCTGACGCTTTTTGCACATTCGGCAGCGGCAATAGGCGGGTGACGGTATGGGAAATACGGTGTTGGGGCTGTTCGGGGTGTGCGTTGCGGCGGCACTGTCCGAGTTTTTGCTGCCAAGCGATGAGGGGCAGGGCACGAAAACAGTGCTTCGCGTGCTTGTTTCGCTTGCGGTGCTGTTGCTGTTAATACGCCCCGTTTTGCCCTATTTGCGCATTGCACCTAACCTTGCCCTTGAGGAGTTGGTGGGCGAAAGTGAGGATACCACCGCTCATTATCAAGAGATCTTTGAGCGCGCGGTGCGCTCGCAAAGCGAAGGGGATCTTAAGGCGGGACTTTTGGCACTGCTTGATGAGGAGTACGGCATTGCTGAAGATGAAGTATATGTCAAGGTGTATTTCGAGGACACGGGAGCGCTTTTGCGCGTGGAAATTTATTTATCGGGGAAGGCTCTTTTGCAGGATCCCGATGTGCTTGCCGCCGATATCAGTGCGCGGCTCGGATGCGAAACGGAGGTTCGGTAATGGGGGAATGGACTAAAAAAAGCCGCGGTTTTTTTACCTTTATGAAAACCAAGGGGCGGCTTTGGCTGTTGCTGGGGGGCGCGATGCTTGGTGTGCTGTTGCTCCTTTTTGGTGGCATGAGTGGCACCGTTAAGGAGGAGGTGGACACACCCGATACAATGGTTGACCGTGTTGCCGAGTTGCAAGCCTATGAGGCACGGCTTGAAAAGGAGCTGGAGGTGGTCTGCGAGGCGGTGGCGGGTGTTGGCGAAACCGAGGTGATGGTAACTTTTGAAAGCGGCTATACCGTGCAGTATCAAAAGAATGGGGATAACGACCCCGCAACGGTGGGGACGGGCAGCAATGAGGAGGCGCTTTTTCACACCCTGCTGCCCCCTGCGGTGGCGGGCGTTGGCATTGTATGCCGTGGCGGCAACAACCCCACGGTCAGAGAAACGCTCACGGAGCTGATCTCCACGACACTCGGTATCCCCAGCAACCGTGTGTATATTACCGGTAAATAAAAATTCTGTCGGCGCTGTTCCAAACGGGACAAACGCCGACAGATTCTTTTTATATCATATTGATGACTGTAGTAACGATACCCATAATAAAGCCGATGACAGCGCCGAGTCGAATGACGTCGTTTAATTCCTTTTTCATCACCGAAAGGATCAGCTTTTCAAGGTCCTCGGGGGGCATGGCGCGCACGCGCTCCTCCACGATATCTGCAATGTGGAAGCGTGCGGCAATGCTGTCGGCATGCTCGCTGACAAGTTTGCGGTAGACAGAAACCAAGAGCGGCTGCAGCTTCTCGCGATCGCCGAACATTTCACCGATCGGCTTTTCCTCCAGCTTGGAGGCCTCGCCGTCAAGGATCTCCCGCAGCTTTAGCTTGCCGTCACCCTCTAAATACATCAGAATGCGATCCGAGAGGGGGGTGGCGAGCGAGGAGATGGTGCCCTCGTTTAAGAACATACCGATCAGAGGATTTTTTTGACTGATGCCGGCGGCAATGCCGGCACCCTCACGCTTAAAGATCTCGGCAAGGTCAAGCCCCGCGATGCCCGCCACGATTTTATCCACCAAAAGGTTTAAAAGCCTGTCGCGTTGCACGTCATAGGTCTCGCCTACCAAAAGCTTGCCCGATTCGCGCAAGGGGGGCAAGGAGAGAATGCTGTTTACCACAGTGTTTGTCAGCTCGTCGGAGAGCAGTGCGCGCTTCAGATCCTCCTCGCGCACCAGCTTTTCGCTGACCATGCGCCCGAGTGCCGCCGCAAGTGCCGGCTGACGGCGCGGAATAATGCCGGGGGTAAAGGGGAGCTTACATTTTCCAATGCGCTTTTCGCGATAGGGGCGAAAGAGCATTTTTACCGCAATATAGTTGGTAAATATACCGATGATCGCGCCGACAACAGGGCCTGCGAGCAGGGAAACGATCTTGAGAAAATTTTCCATATGGCTTCTCCTTACAAAGGGTTTTCTTTATTTTACCACAAAAGGGGTGGAAAATCAAGAGCAACCGATGCCGCTGCAAAAAATCGGGTGAGCGACTTGCGCGTTTGCCGAAAATATGGTATGCTTTATATAGATCGTAAATGAAAGGAGGGCGCGTGATGATTCGCCTTTTGCATCTGGGTGACCTGCACCTCGGCAGCCCGTTTTCCGCTTTTTCACCCCGCACTGCCGCTATAAGACGCGCCCGTCAGCTTGAGTCGCTTGAAGCGATTTTGGAAAAGGCGCTGTCAGGTGGGGTGCAGCTGCTGTTGTTTGCCGGAGATTGCTTTGATACCGAAGTGCCCGATCCCGATACCGTGCAGCGCTTTTTTGCGCTGCTTGGTAAATGCGGCGTGCCCGCAGTTATTACCCCCGGCAATCATGACCCGTATCGCGCGGGCGGATTTTGGGAGAGCGCTTCGCTCCCGCAAAACGTTTATTTGTTTCGGGAGAGTGAGCTGGCCCTTTTTGAGCTTCGCACGCTCGGTGTGAACGTTTACGGCTATGCCTTTACGGGAGAAACACACCCGGTCCCCGTGCTCCCGTGTCGCGATGATCTGCCAAGTGATCGCATCAATATTTTGCTTGCGCACGGGGATATGCTCGCGCCTGACTCGCCCTACGCGCCGCTTACCGCGGGTGCGCTGGCGGCATCGGGCTTTGTGTATGCCGCACTTGGTCATGTGCACAAGCGCACCTCGCCGCGTCGCTTTGGTGATACCGTCGCGGCATATAGCGGCTTTTTTGCAGGGCGCGGCTTTGACGAGGTGGGCGAGGGAAATGTTAATTTGGTAGAGATAGACGGCGCGCGTGTAACGGTAACGCCCCTTGAAACCGCCGCTGATCGCTTTGAGATCTGCCGGCTTGATTGCACGGGTGATGCCTCCGGCGAGGACGTGCGCCAACGCGCGGCAAGCTTTTTGCAGGAAATGGCTATTCCAAACGAGAGCGCGGTGCGCTTGGTGCTGTGCGGCGAGGTGGGTGCCTCCTGTACGCCCGACACGGTGGCGATCTCTCGCCTTGGTGAGGTGTATGCGCTTTTTGAGGTGAAGGATGAAACGCTTCCCGTTTACGATAGGGCATTTCTTGAAAGAGATCCCGGGCTGCGCGGTGCTTTTTACCGTGCGATGCTGTCGCGGCTTGAAAGTGAGGATCCCACAGCGCGCGCCGTTGCCGCCGAGGCACTGCGTATGGGGCTTGCGGCACTTTCGGGGAGGGAGCTGTTATGAGGATATTAGAACTGTATGCCGAGGAATTTGGTTGCTTTTCCGACCGCCGCTTCTCCTTTGGAGAGGGCCTGAATCTGATCGAGGGCGCGAACGAAAGCGGCAAAAGTACCATGCAAGCCCTGATCCGTTTCTTGTTTTACGGATTCCCGCGTCGGGGCGGTGAGGAGGGAGAGGAGCGCTATCGGCGCGTTTCAAGAAAAACGCACCGTGCCGCGGGTTCTGTTACCTTTTTGTGGCACGGGGACACCTATTTGTTATACCGTGATTATATTTTGCATGCATCAAGCGGGAAGGAGATCCCCGCCGAAACGGTGTGTGTAACAGCGGTGGAAAGCGGCAGACGGGTAGAACTTGGCGGCAAATCGCCGGGGGAATACTTCCTGTCCTTGCCAATAGACCTGTACCATGGCAGTGTGTGCGTGCGCGAGGCTGAGATCGCGAGTGTTGCCAACCCCGAAACAGGGGATACAGTAGCGGAATTGCTCTTTTTCGGCGAGGGTGGCGCGCGGCTGGAGGCTGCCGAAAAAATATTGGATCAGGCGCGGCGCTCGCTCCAGCACACGCGCGGGGTGGGCGGCAAGATCGCCGCACTGGAAGAACAGGCAAGCGCGCTTGACGAGGCGCTTGACGGCGCGCGTGCCACTGCTGAGCGATTGCGCGTGCTGCGCAACGATATCGCGCGCCTTACCGTACAGACGCAGGATAAAACAAGAGAGCTGAAAAGAACCGAGGAGATGCAAAGGGCGGCACAGCTCGATGCGGAATTGGCGCGGTTTGATGCTTGGCATGCCGCAAAAAACGAGGCGGACAAGCAGTATCGTGCTTGGCGCGAGGAGGAGCAGAGTGGGGATGCTAAGACCGAGCCGAGCGCCAAGATGCTATCGGATACACGGGAGCTTTTGTACCGCTACGTGCTTGCGGCAAAGGAAGCCTCGGTACGTGAGGATGAGCAAGAACGCTGCAAGCAGGAGGCGCTAAGGCGCGGGCAAACCTCCACGGCACGCTACATCAGCAAGAACGGCGGTGCCGAAGCTGTTGCGGCACGCTTGGAGCGTGCTGTGCGAAAAAGTAGGATATGTGTTGCCTTTTTGGTGCTTTTTGCCGTTTTGGCGACATGCTTTGCTGTGGGTGCGGCTTTTTTAAAAGAGTATTTGATGCTTTTTGTGCCTGCTGCCGCGTTTTCCTTGGCGGTGACGGTGATCCTTGTTTTGACGCGCCGCGGCGCAAAGCGAAAGACGCGCGCCATCTATGACGGTATGGGTGTGCGATCGCCTTCGATGCTGCGCACCGTGCTTGCAAGATACGAGGGAGAGGAGGCAATGCGAATTGCCGCCGAGAGTGCCCTTGCGAATGCAGAGGCGCTCTGTCGCACGGCGTTGGAAAAGGAGCGTTCGCTTTTTGATGTGTTAGAGGCGGCACTTGTCGCGCTGGGTGCTCCCGCAGATCTTGCGGCATCGCCCGCGGCGGCACGGGACTATCTCGATGCCGCCATGCAACGGCAAGCAAATGCGCAATCGCCGCATATGGAGGCGCGTTTGCGCTTTGAAAATGCAAAAAGTGCCGCACAGGCACTGGAAAATGGACTGGATCTGACAAAAGAAGCCGAGTTGCGTGCGCTGCGCGCCACCCTGGAAACACCCGATGCCGAAGCGGCAAGGCTGGAGCAAAGGCGCGCGTTCTTGCAGGAAACCGCACGTGGCATTGCCGACAAGCTTGCCGCCGCCCGGCGCGAGGAGAACACGCTTGTGGCACAAGCAGCTGACCCCGCGGCCTTGCTTGCACAGAAAAACGAGGTACATGCACAACTTTTGGCGGCGCGCAACAGATTGGCTGCGATAAAAATGGCAAGTGAGGCACTGCACGAGGCGGATGAGACGCTGCGCAGCGGTATCATGCCAACGCTTGCTGAAAAAGCATCCGATTTGTTTGAAAGGCTTACGGGCGGTGCATGGAAAAGGCTACACGTTACCGATCGTTTCGCCATATCGGTAGAAACACCGCAAGGCAGTGTTCCGCTTTCGCATTTCAGCGCGGGCTGCCGCGATGCCGCACATCTTTCGTTGCGTGTGGCACTTACCGATCTTATTACAAGCGAGCCGCTGCCGTTGCTGTTTGACGAGGTCACAGCAAGGCTTGACGATACGCGCACGGCACAGCTTCTTTTGGTGCTGCGAGGGCTTTGCGCGGCGGGCACGCAGTGCCTGCTTTTCACCTGCCACACGCGCGAGCGGGCGATGCTGCACGGTGAGAATTACACCCATATTCCGCTTTCGGAACAAAGCCTTGACAAGAAATAGGCTCAGTGATATACTGAAACGAGTGAAATGATGAAACAAACAAGCGGCAACGCTTGCCGCAAAAGAGGTGTAACATGTCATATATTGACCCACATACGGTCAGCACCGCAGCGCTTGCGTACTTTGGTGACAGCGTGATCGAGCTTTTGGTGCGCCGCCGCCTGGTTGCCCAGGGGCACTCTTCCTCAAAGTCGCTGAATGCGCATGCGCGGCGCTTTGTAACGGCACCTGCACAGGCGGCAGCCATGCAGCGGATTCTTTCGCACCTGACCGAGGAGGAAGCCGGCGTTTTCCGCCGTGGCAGAAATATCGGTCATACCAACACCCCAAAGAATGCAACCGTTGCCGAATATCGCAGTGCAACGGGCATGGAGGCGCTGTTTGGATACCTGTATTTGACCGATAACGAGGCACGCGCCGCGTTCCTGTTTGATATTGCCTACGGGCAAGAGGGGGACGACACGAGCGAGAGCGGTCTGTGAGGAGCCTGTGTCAAAGTAAAGCCCCGCGCCGCCACAGCTGCGGCACCCCAATTCAATTATTGTTTAAATAAAGTAAGGAGAATAAAAAATGAACCATCCCGTAATCAAGATCCACGTAAAAAATTTCGGCACCATGACCGCCGAGCTCTACCCCGAAATGGCACCCCTCACTGTTGCCAACTTTCTTTCTCTTATCGAGAAAAAGTTTTTTGACGGTCTTATCTTCCACCGTGTGATCAGAGGCTTTATGCTGCAGGGCGGCGGCTATACCACCGAGATGGAGCACAAGGAGTGTGATGCCATTAAAGGCGAGTTCGCAATGAACGGTTGCAGAACCAACACCCTGAAGCACACCCGCGGCGTGCTTTCCATGGCGCGCACCAGCGACCCCAACTCCGCTTCCTCTCAGTTTTTTGTCATGCACGAGAACGCACCGCACCTTGACGGGCAGTATGCCGGCTTTGGTAAGGTGATCGAGGGTGATGACGTGATCGACAAGATCGCGGCTGTGGAAACCGGAAACTACGGTTGGTATATGCAGGACGTGCCGGTGGACGCCGTGGTGATCGAAACGATGGAAATCATCTCGGAATAAGAAAAAAATCTATAAACAAATTAAAAAATTGGAAAATCACAAATAAAAATTGGAAAAGTTAACAAATAAAATAAAAACAAGCATGCTAAATTCTGCATGCTTGTTTTTTTATGATATCGTTTATCAGATACTAAACAGCAGATCGCCGTAGTTGGGCATGGGCCAGTAGTCGATCGCGGTGAGCGTTTCCATTTCGTCAACCGTTTCGCGCAGCTCACGCATCACGGGGATCACGCGCTCAAGGAAGAACGTTGCCATTTTTTCGCCCGCTTCTTGGCGCTTTGCCTCGTCATCCGCCGCGCGCAGTGCGGCAAGCGTTTTGTAAGCCTTGCCCGTAAGGGTGGAAAGTCTGTTGATAATATCGGTTTCCGCCGAAATATCCACGGTCTCGATAACTGCTGTTTTCGCAGCGGCGGCGCTTGCCACCTCAGCTACGTAAGAGGTAACGGCGGGAATGATCTCTCTGCCTGCCATTTCGATCATGGTCTGCGCCTCGATGTTGATGACCTTGGCGTAGTTCTCGTACATGATCTCCTCGCGGGATTTCATTTCTACCGCGTTCATAACACCGTGCCGTGCGAAAAGCGCAACGTTTTTCTCGCTGGTAAAGGTCTTAAAGGCGTCAACCGAGGTTTTGAGGTTGGAAAGTCCGCGGCGCTCCGCTTCCTTTTCCCACTCCTCGGAATAGCCGTTGCCGTTAAAGAAGATGCGGCTGTGCTTGGTAAAGGTTTCTTTGATGAGGGCAGCAAGTGCCTTATCGAAATCCTTGGCATTTTCAAGCACATCTGCAAACTGGCGGAAGCTTTCGGCTACCGCGGTGTTGAGTACGACGTTTGGCATGGAGATGTTTTGCGAGGAGCCAAGCATGCGGAACTCAAACTTGTTGCCTGTAAACGCAAAGGGAGAGGTACGGTTGCGGTCGGAGGTATCCTTGGTGAAGGTAGGAACCGAGGGAATACCGAGGTTCATTTTGCCGCGTGCCGCGCCTTTGAAATCGGTACCGCTGACGATCGAGTCAACGACTGCCTGCAGCTCGTCACCAATGAACATTGAAACGATTGCGGGGGGAGCTTCGCCACCGCCAAGACGGTGGTCGTTTCCGGCGCTGGCAATAGAGATGCGCAAGAGGTCCTGATACTCATCGACCGCTTTTACAACTGCGGCAAGCATCAGTAAAAACTGCTTGTTTTCAGCGGGGGTTTTGCCGGGCTTGAAAAGATTTTTGCCCGTATCCGTTCCGACCGACCAGTTGTTGTGCTTGCCAGAGCCACTAACGCCTGCAAAGGGCTTTTCATGTAAGAGACACACAAGCCCATGCTTTTCGGCAATGCGCTTCATGCAGCCCATAATGAGCAGGTTTTGGTCAACAGACATGTTGGTGGTGGTAAAGATGGGTGCCAGCTCGTGCTGTGCGGGTGCCGCCTCGTTGTGCTTGGTCTTGGAAAGAATACCAAGCTTCCACAGCTCCTCATCAAGCTCTGCCATAAAGTCGGCAATGCGCGGCTTAATGGGGCCAAAGTAGTGATCCTCCAGCTCCTGTCCCTTGGGGGCGGGAGCGCCAAAGAGCGTGCGACCCGTGTAAATCAGGTCCTTGCGCTGCAGGTAGATCTCCTTGTCGATGATAAAGTATTCCTGCTCCGCACCTACGGTGGTGGTGAGGCGCTTTGCGGTGGTATCACCGAACAGGCGCAGGATGCGCACGCCCTCACGGGAAATGGCATCGATGGAACGAAGCAAAGGGGTTTTCGAGTCAAGCGCCTCGCCCGTATAGGAGCAGAAGGCGGTGGGAATATAGAGTGTGCCGTCCTTGACAAATGCATAGGAGGCAGGGTCCCAAGCCGTGTAGCCGCGCGCCTCAAAGGTTGCGCGCAGTCCCCCCGAGGGGAAGGAGGAGGCATCGGGCTCGCCTTTAATGAGGCACTTGCCCGAGAACTCCATCACGACCTGCCCGCCGGGCGTGGGGGCGATAAAGGAATCGTGCTTTTCAGCAGTGGCGCCCGTCAGCGGCTGGAACCAATGCGTGTAGTGCGTAGCGCCCTTTTCAACCGCCCAGTCCTTCATGGCGTTTGCAACGACGTCTGCAATAGAGGGGTCGATCTCTTTGCCTTCCTCCATGGTCTTAAGGAGCGATTTGCATACCTCGCGCGGCAAGCGCTGGCGCATGACCTCCTCATTAAATACCATATTACCGAATAACAGGGGCACGTTCTTGTTCATTGCAGCTCCAACCTTTCACAAAGAAGTGGTATAAAAAACATTTCCCACTTTAATTATAATGCAATTATACTCCCCTTGCTATATTTTGTCAAGTGCTGTGATATATTGTAAAAACAAAAAAGCGCCTTTAAGGCGCTTTTTTGCGAGGGATTTTATTCTGCAAGAACGGTAATCTCGTTGTGAAGCAGCTCGGTTACAAGGTCAACGACCCATGCAATTGCGTTGCCAATACCCGTGAAGAGCACGAGAAGACCTACCACAAGGGTAACGATCTTGCCTGTTTCAAAGAAACGCACAATGCGGTAGATACCGCCGATAACTGCACCGAGGAAGAGCTGAAGCAGGATCTTAACGATCTTGGGCAGAGCCTCGTATGCGCCGGTAAGCGTATTTTTCTTTGCCATGGTGAATCTCCTTTAAGTAATATTGCCGTTTCCGACACCATTATTATACCATGTGTTTTTTAAAAATACAATATAAATTGGAAAAAATTAGGAAAATAATGGATCGCTTCAAGCAATAAAAAGCGGTGTATCCAAGAAAAAGGGCAGGGAATGCAGCACATTCCTGCCCTTTTTGCGTTGAAAGGTGCGTTAAATACGCACGGTAACAGTCCATGAGCCGCCGTACGTTTTGTACTGATCGGCAAGCCCTCTAATAACCGATTCCGTTTGGCTTACGATGAAGCTTCGTATCTCTTCTTTTTTGCTTTTAAAATAGTCTTCTTGCATATGCTTGTCGGGATAACTGCTTCTCATGCCGGATGCGGAAATGCTCACGTTCCATACCACACTGCCTTGGCGGCAAGTGGAAAGCGCTGCTTTGTAAGAAAATCTAAAGCCAAGATAGTCACCGTAGCTGCCGCTCAGACCGTACATGCCTTTGAGTCTGCTGCGCAGCTTTTCACAGCCGCCGTCCTCGGGCAGGTTCTGTTTGACAGGCGCGTTGGTGGAGCCGCCACCCGACGCGTTGCCGTAGCGTGCTTGGCGTTCAGCGCGCAGCTCTGCCAATATTTGCTTGCTTTTTTCAGACAGTTCATGCTTGCGGCAGGGAAGGCCCTTATTGGCAATAAAGTGCCACACGGCAACGCCCAGCCCCAAGACGGGAACGAGCAGGAACAAAAGCGTTGAAATGGAAACGAGATAAGCGCCAAGGAAGGCAAGCGCAAGGCAGATTACAAGGGGCAGGATGTGTGCAAAGTAAGAATCGTTTGCATCCTCTTCGGTAAGACAATGCGTATAATAGCCAACGAGAGTGAGGGGGATACAAATCGGCAAGACCTGCCCAACAAGGTCAAGGTAATCCTTGCCAAGACGACCGAATTCGGTCACACAGCCGTACACCGTAATGCCGATGGCAAAGGCTGAAAGTATGACGTAAATGATATTTTTAACCTTGGCAACGGTTTTTGATTTTGTTTCCAAGTGCCACAGGCAGTCAAACAAAAAGATGAGCAGTATGATGCCGCTAAACATCAGCATCACGTGTGAATCGGTGGTCCAGGAAAAAATGAAAAGCACGCCGCCCTTGATAATAGCCTGCAAAAATATTCCAAGAGCATCGGCAAAGCCAACTTCATACCTTAAATAGTCGATTGCCTGGATGAAGGCGAACACGGGATAGCCGATAACGATGTAAGCCAATCCATCGAGATGAAAGCCCGGATGTAGCCGGACGTAGCGGCTGTTTACCAGCATTTTGATGCCGAACAAAAGCACAAAGCCAATGGGATATGCCCACACATACATGAGGAGAATGCTCCAGTCAAAGGCGCCCAGAATATCAAAAAGCCCTATGCCATCAAAAAAGCCCATGCCTTGATTGCTGCTTTCTATGCAGAAGGCCACAAAAGAGATAATGGGCCAGATAAGCCATAGCATGTAAGCCAGGCAAAGGGGGATGCCCACAAGCCCCCATATTTCCTGTGATTTCGTTTTCGTCGTGTTTGCCATAAAAAACCTCCTAAAAAAGATAAAACGGTTACGACTTTATGATACATCTTTCCCCAAAAATTGTCAAGTTTTTTCGCGTTTTTTCGGATATTGTTTCATGGCTTAATAAAAAAGGCTGCGTCATAGAGCGGCACTCTTAAGGACAGTTTTGATAATTCATTACCTACCGACAAGCGATATTAGCTTTTTCTATTGCTAAAAACTCTAAAATGCAAAAACCGCAAATTGATTTTCTGCGGTTTTTGTGTTATAATAGGATATAAGTAAATGACGAATAAGAATGTATGGAGTTGTAAAAGGTAAAATTATGGATGAAAAATTAAGAATTATCGACAGTTTGGAAAATATATGCGAACACAACAATGTTGCATTAGAAGGCGATCTGATTTGTGAATGTGGAAATCATTATTTTAAAATATATCATTCAGGAAAGCAAACTAAAGGGATCTTTGCTCCATATCTAATTAAGAAAAATCATCAAATAGTTATTGAAGCAAAATGCACATGTTGTGAACATAGTATAATAATTTTTGATAACAGTATAGATGGAGTTAAAAGATCTAATACTGATGAAACAACGACAAAACTGTTTAATATTTTAAACGATACATATGGATATAAAATACATTTGATGTATAACTACTTCGAGAATAATTTTAAGACAAACTTATTTGAAGATTGTTTTATAGAAATATCTAACAGCAAATTTAAAAAGCCTCGTTTGTTATTTGAAGGTTTGTAAAAGTCTCCCTTGTGTAAAGGGAGGTGGCACGCGAAGCGTGACGGAGGGATTGTAATGCAGAGAAAACATAATAAAGACATTGTTCCAACTGCAAAAATGCTGCGAAAGAATATGACCAAGGAAGAAAAGCACCTTTGGTATGATTTTCTGCGCACCTATCCCGCCCGCTTTTTACGGCAAAAAATTCTCGGAAGGTATATTGCGGATTTTTACTGTGCAAAGGCAAAGCTCGTCATAGAGCTTGACGGCTCGGGGCATTATACCGAGGAAGGAAAGCAATACGATGAAGAAAGAACTGCTTTTCTTGAAGAATACGGATTGACCGTTATCAGAATACCAAATACGGAAATACATAAAAACTTTCGGGGTGTTTGCGAATATATTGATCGCCTCGTAGAACAATCCCTCAGTCAGCTTCGCTGACAGCTCCCTTTACACAAGGGAGCCTTTTTGTTCATCTATGTCTTGTCAATTTTCCTGACAAGCACTGCTTTTGTAGACACAAAAGCAAAATACGGCATACCTCTTTCGAGATA
>JAFVTV010000056.1 GCA_017502975.1 Clostridia bacterium
AGCTTTTCGGCAAGTTGCGCTTGTGTTATTTTCTTTTCCTTTCGTAGCGTATATATATTCGTACCAATATTCATAAGGTTACCTCCTTGAAAGTATTTTCGTGATCACTGTAATAATTATATCACATTTTTTTGTAGCTTCTAACATATCAAAAAGATATTTTGTGTGAAGAAAAGTCAACTTTAGGTTGGGTTTAAGAAAAACAGAACGGCATAACCATTTTTAGGTTATGCCGTTCTACCTGCTTTATCGCAGGTGCGCCAACGGGGTGCTTTTTTCTTGTTTTCTTATTTGTCGTGTGCAAGAAACGCCTTGGTCTTTTCGCTTTGGGGATTGCCAAACACCTCTTCGGGCGTGCCCTCTTCCTCGATCACACCGTCTGCCATGAAAATGACCTTGTCGGCAACGTTGCGCGCAAACTCCATCTCGTGCGTTACAATGATCATGGTGCGCTGCTCTTGATCCTTCAGAGATTTGATAACACGCAGCACCTCACCCGTGAGTTCCGGGTCAAGCGCCGAGGTAGGCTCATCAAAGCAAAGCACTTCGGGATCAAGCATCAAGGCACGGCCGATCGCCACACGCTGGCATTGTCCACCCGACAGTTGGCAGGGGTAGAACTCCGCCTTTTCGGTTAAACCCATACGGGCCAACACTCCATCTGCCTTATCCGAGAGCTTCTGCATTTCCTCAGCAACAGCCTGGCGGTTTTTATGAAGCCCTTGAGCCTTTAAACGCTCCTTGGCTTGCAAGGTCGCAGCTAAGGTAAGATTCCCCTTTGCTGTATACTGCGGAAACAGATTAAAGGATTGAAACACAAGTCCGAAATGCAGGCGTCTGCGGCGCAGCTCCTCATCGGACAAGCGCCCCTCTCGCGAGGCGGCATCCAGCACAGGATCGCCCCCCACCAAGATCTCACCCTCATCGGGCGTTTCAAGAAAGTTAATGCAACGAAGCAGCGTAGTTTTACCGCTGCCCGACGAGCCGATGATAACAAGTACCTTGCCCTTCTCCACCTCAAAATCGATACCCTTGAGCACCTCGGTGCTTCCAAAGGATTTTTTGATATTCTTAATTTCCAAAAAAGCCATAATTACACCTTAAAATACTCAAGTCTTTTCTCGAGCTTACCAAGAAGCACCGTGAGAAGTCCGTTGAAAATGAGATAAAACAGACCCGCATAGAAAAGCGGCCAGAGAATAACCTCAACGTTGACAATCTGCTTGGCGATTGTGAAAAGATCAACGTGTACAACAACGCTTGCCAGCGCAGTATCCTTGACAAGCGTAATAATTTCATTTGACATCGGCGGAATAATGCGCTTGATGACCTGCAACAGCACGACCTTGAAAAAGATCTGCCGCTTGGTCATACCCAGCACCTGCCCCGCCTCGTACTGCCCTTGCGAAATGCTTTCAATACCGCCGCGAAAGATCTCCGAGAAATAGCAAGCATAGTTAATGGAAAACGCAATACACACCATCAACAACTGTTGCGGGATCGTACGGATGGGAATACCGAGCCAAAGACCGGGGCCGTATGCAAATACGATGATCTGAAGCATCAAGGGCGTACCCCTTATAACCCAGACAAAGCCTCTGCACAAAACGTTCAGAGGCTTAAACTGGGACATTGAGCCGAGCGCGACCAGGAGCCCAAAAGGGATGGCCGCGATCAGCGTAATGCCGAATATGGCAAGTGTATAAACAAAGCCGCCGAGCAGCTCGGTTGTGATCTGCCAAAAGGTCATTCAGCCTTCTCCTCAACAACAGCACAGCTCATGCCTGCGGAACCGTCCTCGGCACCGATAATGGCCTTAGCCATATCATCGGTGGTCTTATACTTTTCAGCGTCCGCCTTGCGGATAACAGCAACCTGCTTGTTATTCATGTAGGGAATGGTAACCGCCATGTTAGCCTGACGCTCGGGAGTAATGGTCATGCCGTTCCAGATGCAGTCGATAGAACCGCTCGAAAGCTCTGCCTCCTTGGTGTTCCAGTTGATCACCTTAAACTCAACCTCAAGATCCATCCATTCAGCAACTGCCTTTGCAAGTTCAATATCAAAGCCAATCAGCTCGCCGTCCTTCTCATATGCAATGGGCGCAAAGATGGTGTAACCCACAATAAACTTACCGCGCTCCATAATGGCATTAAAGTCTGCCATCTCCTCGGCAGAGGGCTCATCACAGGTATATGTCGTGTCGATGCAGATCTCATTTTGAAGGCCGTACTTGGTTGCGATCTCTGCAACGGTGCCGTCCTTTGCAAGATCAACAAGTGCCAGGCTGATCGCCTTAGCAAACGCGCTGCCCTTGCGTGCGGCAATGCCGTACTGCTCGGTAGCAAGCACAAGATCGGGTACAATCATCAAATTGCTTGCATAGGTGGTATCCTGGCTCATGTAGTAGCCGGCCATAACGCTATCCATTACGCCAACGTCGATCATCTTGGAATTCAACTGAAGCAATACGTTGACCTGGCTGTCAATGGGGGAAAAGCTCTTGCCAAATTTCATTTCATACTTGCTGCAGGAAGCAAAAGAAACGATGCAGGATGCCATCATCAAAATGGCCAACAAAAGTGTCAAAATCTTTTTCATGATATCAATTCTCCTATTTCTCTTTTATCGCTTTATCACTTTACCATGCTAAAGCCCATTTATCATATCACTTTTTGGGCTGTTTGTCAATACCTTTTTTGAAATTTGTTTTCCTTAAATTAATTTTATATTTTAAGCGTCAAACCTGCGCGCAGTTCCGTCAATTCCAGCTTAGGCGTACAAATAGGAAGGCGCGCGTGCCAAAGCCCCTTTTGCACAGCATCCTCAAACAAAGAAAACTCCGCTCCGCTAAGGCTTCGTGATCGGCAAGGCCAATCCAACTCCGACAACGGCTCCTTACCGTCAAGATAAACGCGCGCATAGATCACGGGGTCAAACGCTTCTGTTCGCTCAATCGAAAGATATACCGTTTGCTCGCGCCCCACGCACCCCGCACCCATCATCACGGCAACAAGATCGGCAATCAGCAACGGATAATTTACGTTTTGCACCGTGGCATATCCTATACCGCTGTAATAGTAAAGCGCACGCACGCCGCACCGCTTTGCAATACCTATGGTGCGCGATATCAAAAACTGCCGCAAGCCCATCGCTCCACTGACGTGCTCCTCGCTTGCCGCACGCATGCACCGATAGGGGCCGATCCATTCCTGTGCCTCGCGAAACACCCTCTCATCAACAGGCATTGTTTTAGATGCGGAAAATGGCGAAAAGGCAAGCTCACGCGGAAAAAGAATTTCGGCATACGCACCGGGCGTGCGAAGGGGCTGTACCAATTCCTTTTTCGGAATAACGGCAAGCAGCATTTTGTTCCCACGCCACAAATAGCGTATCAACAGCACCGGCAAAGGACCGCACTGCATGAGATACATGGTATCCTCACCTGCCTCTAACGTGCGAATCAGCGCGTTCAATTCGGCGGGATCTGTACCCAATTCGCCAAAAAAGTCGTCGCCGATTTTCAAAAGCGGCCGCGCCTCACGGCAAGAAATAATAATGCCCTTGGCATCCAGCAGATAAAGATTATCCTGCAAGCGCTCGTCGGGCAGCACCTCGCCGTCAACAGACAGTGCACCCTCTCCAATGATAAAATCCTTAATCATGTTCACTCGTCATCCTTTTGTGTCTTTGGTTCCTCAATATCCTCGGTCAAGGCACCCTCACCCTTAAACACGGGAATAAACTGATTGGCAATATGCCCCTTTCCGCGGTGCTTCACGTAAAAGAATCCGATCACGCTAAAAACGATCGCACCAATCAAATTCACAAACAGATCCTTCACGGTATCGGCAAGACCGATATCCAGATATCCCTGCACGGTGATCACCTCGCCACCCGTTGTCACGATAGTGGTCGTGGCAATATCCTTTATATGCGTAACCTTCTCGCCAAGGTCGTTTGGCAGCGACACACTGTTGATCATAGTCTGAAAAGTATCCTTTTGCATGTCGGTGTGCAGCAGCATATCAGCGCCAAATTCAAAAAACTCCCATAAAACGCCAATCGTCATGGAAAAGCAAAAGGCGACAAGGGTAAGAAAGATGGGGGATAACTCAAACCGAAAGCGCTTTGTTTTATTGAAAATATCCACCAAGCAAAAGCCAAATGCCGCAAACATAAAGCCGTTAAAGGTGTGCAGCATGGTATCCCAAAACGGAAAATGCACGTAAAAATTACCGATCTCGCCGAGGATCTCCGCACAAAACACAAATACGTAGGTAAGGATCTCGAGCGTAGTGGGCAATTCCACATGAAAGCTGCGCTCTATAACGGGTGGGATCAGCAAAAGCACAGAGGCCAGCACGCCCGTGAACACATTCTCCCATCTGCCAAGAAATGCGCTTCTCACAATTACCGATAAAATTGCGATCGACAGCAGCACATATACCGTATATGCCCTTTTATCCTGCTTGATCTGCATCCAGATCGGCTGCCAACGGGAAGCCCTCTTTTTCCTTTTATTCATATAAATTCTCCTTACACTGTACGCATAAAATTTCTCCTTACGGCAACAATATGTATACCACAAAATAAGGAGATCAAAACATGGCTCAAATTACCGAAAAAGAACTCTCCGCCATCGGGGATCTGATGACAATGGAAGAGACCCTTCACAAAAAATGCGCGTATATGGCATCTAACACCACCGATAAGGCACTTTCAGACTGCTACCTGCAAATGGCACAGCACCACCAAAGACACCTTGATGAGCTGTACGGCAATTTAAAATAAAGGAGAACAAGCATGAACGGCACACAAAACAACACCTTCCCCGAGAAGGAACAGATCACCGACCTTTTATCGGCAGAAAAATTCCTTGCAGGAAATTACAATTCCTTTCTCCTTGAAAGCGCCACACCCGAAATGGTGCGTTGCTTCTCATCACTTTTAACAGATACCCACAGCATGCAGCAAACCATTTTCAACGAGATGCAGTCGCGCGGCTGGTATCCCGTGACAAAGGCAGAGGATACCAAGGTGAATCAAACCAAGCAAAAGTTCACTGCCGCAGTTACGAAATAAAAAAGCAAAAAGCCGCGCCAAGGCGCGGCTTTTACAGCTCTTCGATCACTCCGCGTCGGCTTCGGGCTCCGCGCAGTCACATTCCTTAGCAGTCACGTTTTCCTCGCTCGCTTCCTCTTGGGGCGCCTTTTCGCCCTTCAAAACAGCAAGCTCATCATAAAGCGCGTCAATGGCAGCAATGATCTCAAGCTTTTCATCCTCAAGATCCTCATCAACGTGAAGATCGCGGTAGATAAGACGCCCAAGGCTCTCATATTGCTCATCGATCCTGATCTCAAGGGACTTGATCTTCATCGATCTCGAAGCGCTCTCCACCAGATCCTCTGCCTTATCTGTAACCTTTTGGGCAACGCCGCGCGCCTTTGCGCAAAAACGGTTAAATACGGACATATCAATACCTGCCTTTCGGATTATTCTCTTTATACAGTATAGCGCATTCCCACAAAAATGTAAAGTGTTTTTTGAGAAATTCATGGCAAGTGAAGGATAAAATGGCAAGTGTGGGGAAAACTATAGCCGAAGGGAGTTGATGCTATGAACATGGACAAAAAAAGCTATGCAAGATATGTGGAGGCGCGCGCGCCTCGCTCGCCAATCTTAAAAAACTGCCTGTGGGCATTTTGGGTGGGCGGCGGCATTTGCCTTTTTGCAGAGGGGTTAAATCAAATTTTTACGCGTCTTTTTAAAATGACCGAGGAAAACGCAGGCACCACCACCGCCATCATTTTGGTGCTCATTGCCGTTGTGCTCACGGGGCTTGGACTGTTTGACCGTATCGCCAAGCGGGCGGGCGGCGGCACGCTTGTGCCGATCACAGGCTTTGCCAATGCCGTTGCCTCCCCCGCCATCGACGCGCGCTCAGAGGGGTTTGTGCTTGGCGTTGGTGCCAAGATCTTTACCGTAGCAGGCCCCGTGCTTCTTTACGGCACAGCCGCGGGCACGCTTTACGGCATCATTTATTGGATCTGTACCCTTTTTGCCGCGTGAAACCCCAAAAATTACTCCAAATTCTGTAAATTTGCTCTTGACAGCCTTATCCGTAAATGATATAATGTATGGCGTATTCAAAACAGTGGGATGTCGCCAAGCGGTAAGGCACCAGACTTTGACTCTGGTATTCGTAGGTTCGAATCCTGCCATCCCAGCCAAATAAGAGGGGTAGCCCATTTCGGGCTACCCCTCTTATTTGGCTGGGATGGCGCGGATTCTCTCTATCTCGCGCAGAGCGCGAGAGTAGGTTCGCATTTGAGCCGAAAGCCGTCGGGGTGCTCGCACACCAGCGGCGCGGCGAAAAATCTTCGCGCAAAGCGCGAATACCCTACCAAGACAATCCATTCAACCAACGGTTTATTTACAGTTTACCTAATTTATGCCATAATAACATTAAGTAAACTCGGGGAGGCTTTTATGAAACGAACGTTATGGAATATTACACTTGCTTCCATTCTAACATTGGTTGCTTATATTGCGTTACATGCCATCTGGGGTGCAATATTAAACGAATTTGAAAATCCTATGTTAGAATCATTTTTAACTGCCCTCATGACAACAATTATATATGGTTTCTTGATGCTATACACCTCAAAAATCAGAAAATCCGTTGGTGAAGATGAGGTGGTGTCCGATTATAAGGACAAAAAATACACTTCACTTGTAGATGATCTCAAGCTGATAATAAAACGTGAAGCTAAGGCGCTTATTTGTGTTGCTGCGATCGTTTTGATCTGTTTTGTACTGAACACATTTGATCGTTTGGTGTTTGAAAAGAAAACCATTGTTTCGTTTCCCGCCTTCTTCTTTGCTCCGATGTGCTTGTTCGCTAATTTCATCAAAATCCCTTTTGTGGGTTATGCATTAAGTGCCGTGAGTGATTGCCTTGTGTACATTATTTTTCTCTTGATCTACCGCAAGAAGAAGTACAATTATTGGATGAAGAATAAGGTATAAAGCGTTAAGCCTGTTTTGAATACACAAAAGAAAATAATATTATGAAACGTATTATAAGTAACATTATACTTTTTGTTTTATCAATAACTTTTTTCTGCCTTATATATATTTGCGTATTTGAAATATCAATAGTAGCCATTGGTGTTGCTTTTGTTTTTTTGATTTTATATGTGTTCTTTTTTGACGCCGGGCAGAAAAGTATGGCAAAATTAAAAAAATATGCGCAAAAATCAATTCATTTCAGGTTAACCAATAAAGACCGGCACAATATTTTATGCTTGTCATTAACCACGCTCTGCCCGATATGGTTATGCATTTTTTTGGTATCGTTAATTCCTTTTTACACATACGAGGTTTGGTTTATTACTGTTTTCCCGGCTATTGTTTTAAACTGCCTTCCTGCAAGCTGTATTTTAGATGAATACTACGGATTGACACGTAAGAAGCTTCCGTTTTTGATTGCTTTTGTGTTGGTCACACTCATATGTTGTCTATTAGGTATCGCTGCATCACATTGTTTTTTTAACACTCAAAACACGCATTAAATACCGCCAAGGGTGACCGTTCCCTACAACAAATCACTTGAAAATCTTCCGTAATTGTGGTATAATTAAGTCAAGAAAGGCGGTGACGCTTTACAAAACATGAAGACTAAAGTTATAGCACTTGTTGATAAATATAGCGAGCAATTAGCATCCAAAGGGATTAAGATTGCTATTTCCAAGAAATATGTGGAAACCGAAGTTGAGGAAAAATCGGGCGGTTATGCCAATGCCGGACAAGCAATCTTCAACATTTTTGATCGCGTAAACGATAGAAAAAAGGAAATCAAAAAGGGCTATCATTTTGAAAAGAACAAGTACCACACCATTGTATTAAAAGTGGTTCCAGTGGATACCAAACTTGCAAATATAAAAGAGTGTCGAGAATATGCGTTTGTTTTGAAGAAAACAGAGCGAGCTCATCTCGGACAAGAGCCCCAAAGAAAAACCTATAAAGAAGCGAAATTACTTTCAAAAATAGAAAAAAGAATATTGAAGATTCTTAAAAATACCAACAAAAAGACCTCGCAACAAATATGTAAAAATACATTTTGGGATGCTTGTCGGTATGCTCATGCTCCCAAATATGAATATAAAACCAAGTTTTGCGGAAAAGAGCGCTTTACTTGGAATATGATATTTATGTTTTTAGCGGTTGCCATTCTCGTGGCAATTTTAGCAATTGGATGGGGCATAACAAAATTAGTTTGATAACACAATAGATTTATAACATAGGCTCTTTTGCAAGCATGGCATCAAAAGCACGACAAAACGCGAACCCTTCTCCCATCATCGCCAAGGCGTTACACCCTGTGCAAGATCTGTGTGTATCTAAATCACAAAGCCCCGCCACAAGGCGGGGTTCTTTGTTTGGCCGGGATGGCGCGGATTCTCTCTATCTCGCGCGCTACGCGCGAGTGTAGGTTCGCATTTGAGCCGAAAGCCGTCGGGGTGCTCGCACACCGGCGGCGCGGCGAAAAATCTTCGCGCAAAGCGCGAATACCCTGCCGTTTGACAATGCCGCGACAAAAGAGACACCCCTGCCCTCTCTCCTCAATCTTTCAGGTGATTCGTGAATCGCCCCTACAAAATCACCCCCGTGCGGCAGTTGCCGCACGGGGGCTCCTCTTTATGTTACTATTTACGCCACGCTATCCTTTTCTGCCATAGCAAGACGCTCTGCCTTTGCTCTTTCCTTCAAAAGGATCACAAGCGGCACAACAGCGCCTGCCATTGTTTTTTGCCGCAAAAAGTGGGGCGAAGCCCTCCCTCTTGTCCATTTACAAGTTTATTCAATTTACGGTATCATGCTGTTCTGTTTACAATTCAATCAATTTATGGTATGATAAAATCAAACAAACTTTTGGAGGCTCCCTATGAGAAGATATTTCACGTTGCCAAACGTCATTTATTTCGTTTTGCTCAGTATTTTGCTCAACAGTTATATGCTCATAAAAACTTCTCCGTATCTTCTCATATTGATCATACCTGTGTTTGTTTTACTGAATATGCTGGCGGGCATAAGACCTGCAGGTACGAAAAGCATACGCATCAAGCTGTGCAATCACGGCGCTACGCTCCTTGCATTATTTACCTTCTCTTTAATCCCCTCTCTCATTTGGCACATTATACTTGCTGTACAAACGCTCCCCGAGGCGCATATGGATCTCATCTTCAGCGCGCTGTTTTGCATACTTTTGTCAGCCCTGCTTTTCTCAAACGGCATCATATGTGTATACTGCACCTCATCGCAAATGGGGATAAAGTGGCGTGTGATCGGCATTGTTTGCGGTATGATACCGATCCTCAATTTGATGGTTCTCACAAAGATCATCCGCGTCACGTCAAATGAGGTTGATTTTGAAATTCAAAAGGAGCGTGTTTCCACTGACCCCAACCTCGCCACCCTCTGCCAAACAAAGTATCCTATCGTACTTATCCACGGCATATTCTTCCGTGACAATAAGTTGTTTAATTATTGGGGGAGAATTCCGCAAACGCTCAAATTACACGGTGCCACCATATACTATGGGCAGCATCAATCTGCACTGACCGTGAAAGAAAGCGCAAGAGAGCTTACTGCAAGAATAAAACTGATCACAGAGCGCTCAGGTTGCCAAAAGGTAAATATCATAGCACATTCAAAGGGCGGGCTTGACTGCCGTTATGCCATATCGGAATTTGGGCTTGCTCCCTATGTAGCATCCTTAACAACGATCAACACGCCACACAGGGGCTGCGTATTTGCAGAAAGACTTTTATACGCGGCAACCGAAAAAACAAAAAATAACATAGCAAACGCCTACAACGCCACCTTTCGGGCGCTTGGAGATGAAACGCCGGATTTTTTGGCGGCAGTAACTGATCTCACGGCAAGTTCCTGTAAGGAAATGAACGAAAGGCTTTCTTTCCCCAACGGAATATACGCACAGAGCGTTGGCTCTGTTATGAGCCACCCGAGAAAAGGGCGGTTTCCCCTCAATTTGACTTATCGCTACGTCAAAGGCTTTGATGGCGAAAACGATGGTCTGGTTGGTGAAAGCTCGTTTGCTTGGGGAGAAAAATATACGCTACTTCGCACCGACGGCAAACGCGGTATATCGCACGGAGATATGATCGACCTCAACCGTGAAAACATCAAGGACTTTGACGTTCGTGCCTTTTATACCGAGCTTGTAAGTGACCTTCGCGAGCGCGGACTTTAACACTTTTAAAACACAAAATATTTCTCAAAGGACTATTTTAAACTTGTATTAACAGACCCCCCGTGCGGCAGTTGCCGCACGGGGGCTCCTCTTTATGTTACTATTTACGCCACGCTATCCTTTTCTGCCATGGCAAGACGCTCTGCCTTTGCCCTTTCCTTCAGAAGGATGACAAGCGGTAGCAGCACACCGCCCACGATGTTGCCAAGCACGCTCATTACGATATACCCAACAACGCGCCAGGAAACCTCACCTAAGAAATAGAAATACAGCATATTGGCAACCGAGTGATCAAAGCCGCAAAACGCGAACACGACCACAGGGAAAATAACCTCAATAGAAGCGCTTAAATTCTTCTTGGGTGCATATTTCGATGCCCAAACAGAGAGGGTGATAAGCCAGCCGCAAAGGATTGCGGAGCAAAAGGATTTTAATGCCCAGCTCTCCTGCGCCAGCTTTGCCGCAACGGTTGCACTGCCCTTTGCCACCACGGGCGTGGCAAGGGGAGAGTTATACACCAGCACCGCAACGATCGCCACGCCGATGATATTGCCGAAAAAGCAAAGAGGCAAGCGCCACAAGCTTTTCATACCCATTTTGGGAATGTCTGCTACCATACCCGTAAACAGCTTCATGCCATAGGTTACGATCGCATAAATACCAAGCGAAAAAAGGATCGCGCCGATCAGACGCCCCCAATTGCCAAGCAGGCTGTTTGCCAAAAGCGACGCCGTGCCGCCAATACCGATCATAAAGCCCGACAGCACCGCCATAAGGAAGAAAACCGCCAGTTCTTTTTTTGTCATATCCATTGTTTCTCTCATCTGTCTAAGTACTCCTTAAAAAACAACTGTCCTTGATTATAGCGCATACACGGCAAAAAAGCAAGGGATATTTTAAAATATTTAGATTTTGCTATTTTTAAAGGAGCCCCTGCTACCGCATTGGCTCCCTTTGTGATATGTTCCTTACTGATCAATCTGTATTTTTCCCGTCAAGGATCTTGGCAAAGAATTTTGCAGCATCGCCCCGCGTCAGTTCTCCCATAGGAGAGAGTGTTCCATCTGCCATGGTGCTGATATATCCGCCCTCATAAATGGCGTACAACGCATCCGCCATATCAACGGGAATGGCATCAAAATCCTCTACCGTTTCATAGTATCCGGGGGCTGAGAGCGACAGTACCTTTGCTGCGATCTCGGCAGCCTCAGCACGGGTAATGGCATCGTTTGGGCGGAAATTCTCCGCTTCGCCAAGCCAACCTTGCTCCTTGGCATATTTGATCGCGCCCTTCATGGGTGCGGGGATATCCGCATCATCTGCATATCCCGTGGCGGTGGCTTCGGGCACTTTTATTTCAGCAGCATCAAGCAAGATCGCCACAAACGCAGCGCGGGTAAGTGCTTTATGCGGATGAAAATAATGCTTTCCGCCGATCTCCTCTCCGCCAAGCAGCCCTTTTTCACTCACACGCAAAGCGTGTGTGTGGTTCGCATTTCCCTGCATATCGGTAAAGGTATGCTCGCTTACAAGTTCACGCACCGTAATGTTTACCACTGCCTCGGGCGCAAACGCGCCGTTTTGATCCTGTACGCGCCAGGTAAACGCATCGCTACCGTAATAACCGTCCTGCGGTGTATAGGTAAACGCGCCTGTGGCACTATCGAGTGTAATTGTACCGTTTTTGGGGTAATCACAAATTTCAAAGGTCAAGGCATCCCCCTCGGGGTCCTTTGCCGTCAGCACGCCCGAAAGCGCAAGCGTTTCGTGCGTGGAAACCGCCGTTGCGCTTTTCATGCCGGTAGGACAGCAATTCACGGTATCGGTCACCGTCATATGGCAGGTAAGCGCATAGCCCGCAGCACCATCCGCGCACTCAGGCACAAAGGAAAAACTGCTGTTTTTCACCCCGTCATTGGGGGTAAAGCACAGATAAGACAGCGTTTCGCGCGGAATGCTCTGCCCCACCGACACCTCACCGTAGCCAAGTTTAAGCACCCCCTCGGTCACAGGAGGGAGCGCCGTAATCGTTACACGCTCCACCGTGCCGCCTCCAAGCGTGCCGTCAAACCATTCTGCCGTAAAGGTTACGGGCTGCCCCGATACCGCAGAGGCTGCAAGATACGCATCATCCGCAAAATGCTGCAGTCCCGCACTTACCACAAGGCTTTCGGGCTCACGCTTGCCCCACAGTGCCCATGCACCGACCAAAGCACCCGCGCAAAGCACACCGCAAAGCGAAAACGCCAACACTCTTCTTTTTTTGCTCAAATTTAAAAATTTCATTATCGCACCCTCCATGCTTTTTTACCGCTATATCCTATGTACCGCGCGACCGTATTATAACGCTCCATTTAAATTGCGGCAAAAAAGCAAGATTGTGCCCTGTGCCGCATAGCATATTTTGCAAGTTTTCTCCCTTCATCTTGCGTCTACCACTTGACAAAGTAATTTTATCTATGATAAAATAGCAATGATATCTTGTTTTCGACAAGAAATTTCATATTTTCTTAATTTTGGAGGAAAAATCAATGGCAAACATGACCCGTGCCGAAGTGAAGGCTTACATTGAGGGTGTTGTAGAGCAGGTAAAGCAGCGCAACCCCGGCGAGGTTGAATTTCACCAGACCGTGAGCGAAGTGCTGGAATCCCTTGAGCCCGTTTTGGCAAAAAGCCCCGAATTCATTGAAAAGGGCATCATTGATCTTATCGTAGAGCCCGAGCGTGTGATCAAATTCCGCGTTCCGTGGGTTGACGATCAGGGTGTTACCCGCGTAAACCGCGGTTACCGCGTACAGTTCAACAGTGCAATCGGCCCCTACAAGGGCGGTCTGCGCTTCCACCCCACTGTAAATGAGAGCATCATGAAGTTCCTCGGCTTCGAGCAGACCTTTAAGAATTCCCTCACTTCCCTGCCCATGGGCGGCGGTAAGGGCGGCTCTGACTTTGACCCGCAGGGCAAGTCCGACGCAGAGGTTATGCGCTTCTGCCAGAGCTTTATGACCGAGCTTCAAAAATACATCGGCGCAAACACCGACGTTCCCGCAGGCGACATCGGCGTTGGTGCGCGTGAGATCGGCTACCTCTTCGGTCAGTACAAGCGTCTGCGTGACGAGTTCATCGGCGTGCTTACCGGCAAGGGTATGCCCTACGGCGGCTCTATCCTGCGTCCTGAGGCAACCGGCTTCGGTGCAGTTTACTACGCAGTAGATATGCTCAACTACTTCGGCGACGATATCAAGGGCAAGACCTTTGCGATCTCGGGCTTCGGCAACGTTGCTTGGGGCGCTGTCAAGAAGATCAACGAGCTTGGCGGTAAGGTTCTCACCATCTCCGGCCCTGACGGCTACATCTACGATCCCGACGGTGTATCCACCGATGAGAAGATCGACTTTATGCTTGAGATGCGCGCTTCCTGCCGCAACCGCGTTGAGGATTACGCTGACAAGTTTGGCGTAGAGTTCTTCCCCAAACAGAAGCCCTGGGGCGTTAAGGCAGACATCATGATGCCCTGTGCTACCCAAAACGAGGTTGGCATGGTTGAGGCTGAAAAGATGGTTGCAAACGGCCTTAAGTACTACGTTGAGGTTGCCAACATGCCCACCACCAACGAGGCAATTGCTTACCTCAAGGCAAACGGCGTTATCGTTGCTCCCTCCAAGGCAGTAAATGCGGGCGGCGTTTCTGTTTCCGGTCTTGAAATGTCCCAGAACTCCATGCGCTACAGCTGGACTGCTGAAGAGGTTGATGAGAAACTGCACATGATCATGCACAACATCTTCAAGGCTTCCATTGATGCCGCACACGAGTACGACCTTGGCGACGACCTTGTGGCAGGCGCAAATATCGCAGGCTTCCTTAAGGTTGCGCGCGCCATGCTTGCATTCGGTGTTTGCTAATTTTAATACATAAAATCTTTTTCGTATAAATTTCGACATACACAAAAATTCTCTGTTGTAAAAAGGAGAGCGTTATGTATCGTATCGTAAAGAGAAAATCACTTAATCCCACCGTTACGCTGCTTGAGATCGAGGCGCCCCTTGTTGCCAAAAAGGCAAAGCCCGGGCAATTCATCATCCTGCGCGTCGATGAAAAAGGAGAGCGCATTCCCCTTACCATTGCTGACAGCAATAAAGAAACAGGCACTGTGACCATTATCTTTCAGGTCGTTGGCGGCACCACCGAGAAGTTGAACCACGTAGAAGAAGGCGGTTACATCGCCGACTTTGTGGGCCCGCTTGGCCGTGCAACCGAAATTGAAGGGCTGAAAAAGGTTGCTGTTGTTGGCGGTGGCGTTGGCTCTGCCATTGCATACCCCATTGCCAAGGCTCTGCACGAGGCAGGCGCCGAGGTACACGCTATTGTTGGCTTCAGAACCAAGGATCTTGTTATTCTTGAGGATGAGTTCCGCGAGAACAGCTCGCGCTTTGTGCTGATGAGCGATGACGGCTCGGCAGGCGAAAAGGGTCTTGTGACCGATGCCCTCAAGAAACTGATCGATAGCGGTGAGCAATACGATGAGGTCATCACGATCGGCCCTCTTGTCATGATGAAGTTTGTCAGCCTTCTTACCAAGCAATACGGCATTAAGACCGTTGCCAGCATGAACCCCGTTATGATCGACGGCACGGGCATGTGCGGCGGCTGCCGCCTCAGCGTAGGCGGCAAAACCAAGTTTGCTTGCGTTGACGGTCCCGAATTTGACGCGCATGAGATCGACTTTGATGAGGCGATCGAGCGTTCATCGATGTATCACGCATTCGAGCGTCACCGTCATGAGGATGCCTGCAATCTTTTCCGGGGGGAGGACAAATAAATGCCAAACATGTCGTTAAAGAAAAATGAGATGCCCACGCAGGACCCCGAGGTTCGTGCGCACAATTTTGAAGAGGTGGCGCTTGGCTATACTGCCGAGCAAGCAATGGATGAGGCTGCAAGATGCCTTAACTGCAAAAAGCCGCTTTGCGTAACGGGTTGCCCCGTTGCGATCAATATTCCCGCTTTTCTTACCAAGGCTGCAACGGGAGATTTTGAGGGCGCATATGAAACCATTTCGCTCCAAAGCTCCCTGCCCGCAGTCTGCGGCCGCGTGTGCCCGCAGGAAAATCAATGTGAGGGCAAATGCGTGCGCGGCATTAAGGGTGAGCCTGTCGGCATCGGTCGCGTAGAGCGCTTTGTTGCTGACTATCATAATGCCAAAAAGGATAAGGAAATCGCAAAGCCCGCCCAAAACGGCCATCGCGTAGCGGTGGTTGGCTCCGGCCCCTCCGGCCTTACCTGTGCCGGCGACCTTGCTAAAAAAGGCTATGCCGTTACAATTTTTGAAGCATTCCATATCGCAGGCGGCGTGCTGGTTTACGGCATTCCCGAATTCCGTTTGCCCAAGGCGATCGTTGCAAACGAGATCGAGGGCTTAAAGGCACTTGGCGTTGAGATCGCCACCAACGTGGTGATCGGCAAGACCGTATCGGTCGAGGAGCTGATGGAAGAAGGCTACGAGGCCGTCTTTATCGGCTCGGGCGCGGGACTTCCCCGCTTCATGAACATCCCCGGCGAAAACCTGAAGGGTGTTTATTCCGCAAACGAGTATCTGACCCGTGTAAATTTGATGAAGGCTTACCTTGATGACGGCGAAACCCCCGTCATGAAGGGCGGCAAGGTTGCCGTTGTCGGCGGCGGTAACGTGGCAATGGATGCCGCGCGTACCGCACTGCGTCTTGGCGCAGAAAAGGTATACATTGTATACCGCCGTTCCATGGAGGAGCTCCCCGCACGCCGCGAGGAGGTTGAGCATGCCATGGAGGAAGGCATTGAATTCCTGCTGCTGAACAATCCCGTTGAGATCGTTGGCTACCGTAATGAAGCGGACAAACGTGATCCGAAAAACGGCTTTGTTACGGGCATGCGTTGCATCAAGATGGAACTTGGCGAGCCCGATGAAAAGGGGCGCCGCCGTCCTGTGGAAGTCCCCGGCAGCGAATATCTGCTTGACGTAGATACCGTGGTCATGTCGATCGGCACCTCCCCCAACCCGCTTATCAAGGACACCACAAGCGGACTTGAGATCAACCGTTGGGGCGGTATTGTCGTTGACGAAGCAACGGGTAAAACCAGCCTTGAGGGCGTATATGCGGGCGGTGATGCCGTAACAGGTGCCGCCACCGTTATTCTCGCCATGGGCGCAGGCAAGACCGCCGCCACGGCAATTGATGAATATCTGTCAAACAAATGATGAAATAAAAAAACTCGCAAGCGCTGCTTGCGAGTTTTTTTATATAACTTTGTAAGTTTTGGCGCGGCAAAAGATACGAAAAAGTATTGCCGTGAGGCTGTTGTGTTCGGCTCCCTTCGGCTATAACACAAGCGGCGGCAGGTCACCCCGCCGCCGCTTATATTGATTTTAGCCGCTGATCATAGAAACGATCACGTACATTGCAACTACCAAAATAGCAAAGAGAATGGCTGCTACCGTTGTAACACGCGCAAGAATCTTATCTCTGCTTTTGCCCTTGCCCTTACCGTAGTAAGTATCAGCGCCACCGGTAATCGTACCGGAAAGCTTCTTGTCCTTGTCCTGTTGCATCAAAACAACAACGATCAAAAACAGTGCCAAAACCATTAATACAATACCCAAAACGAGTTCAATAGGATTCATTTTCAAACCTCCGAAAGTAATCAAAATCAAGCGCCAAATAAGGCGCAAACATACATAGCCCTACTATTGTATCACAACTTTTTTAAAAAAGCAAGAGATATTTGTAATTTTTTCTTATTTTATAGCCATTTTGTAATTTTCAATATTTCTATCGGTAATTTCAGCAAAAAATACTGTTCCTACTTTACAATGCTATATATTTATGTTATTATAAATATGTAATGCATTTGGAATATCATATTTGTGTTTCTTTTGCATAAGATTAATATTTTTCAACCTTTAAAAGGAGGAGATATCCATGAAAAGAAAGTTTAAGACCATGGACGGCAACACTGCGGCAGCGCATGTATCCTATGCGTTTACCGAGGTTGCAAGCATCTATCCTATCACCCCGTCCAGCCCCATGGCAGATTACGTTGACCAGTGCTCCGCTGCCGGACAAAAGAACATCTTTGGCACTACCGTTAAGGTATCCGAGATGGAATCCGAGGCGGGTGCTGCCGGCACCGTACACGGCTCGCTGAACGCAGGTGCGTTAACGACCACGTACACCGCTTCGCAGGGCCTGTTGCTGATGATCCCCAACATGTATAAGATCGCGGGCGAGTTGCTGCCCTGCGTGTTCCACGTGTCGGCTCGTTGCGTAGCCTCGCACGCTCTCAACATCTTTGGCGATCACTCCGACGTATATGCTTGCCGTCAAACCGGCTTTGCAATGTTGGCAGAAACCAATCCCCAGGAGGTTATGGACCTGAGTGCCGTAGCACATTTGGCTGCAATCAAGGGTCGCGTTCCCTTTATCAACTTCTTTGATGGCTTCCGCACCTCTCACGAGCTGCAAAAGATCCAGGTTTGGGATTATGCGGATCTTAAGGAAATGTGCGACATGGATGCCGTTGAGGCATTCCGTAAGCGCGCGCTTAACCCCGAGCGCCCTGTGATGCGCGGCTCGCACGAGAACGGCGATATCTTCTTCCAGCACCGTGAGGCATGCAATACATATTACGATGCTGTTCCCGCTATCGTGGAAGGCTATATGCAAAAGGTCAACGAAAAGCTTGGTACCGATTATCAGATCTTCAACTACTACGGCGCACCCGACGCAGAGCGCGTGATCGTTGCTATGGGCTCTATTTGTGACGTAGCAGAGGAAGTTATCGACTACCTCACTGCAAAGGGCGAAAAGGTCGGCCTTGTAAAATGCCGTCTGTACCGTCCCTTCTGCGCAGACAAATTGGCTGCAGCAATTCCTGCAACCGTTAAAAAGCTTGCTGTACTTGACCGCACCAAGGAGCCCGGCGCTCTCGGCGAGCCTCTTTATATGGATGTGGTCACCGCCCTTGCAACGCAGGGACGCGGCGATATCCGCGTGATCGGCGGCCGTTACGGTCTTGGCTCTAAGGATACCCCTCCCTCCAGCGTGTTTGCTGTATTTGACGAGCTGGCAAAGGATGCGCCCAAGCACCGCTTTACCATCGGCATCGTAGACGACGTGACCTGCCTGTCACTGCCTGAAACAGCAGCGCCCAACACCGCAGCAGAGGGTACAATCGAGTGCAAGTTCTGGGGTCTTGGCGGCGACGGTACCGTTGGTGCGAACAAGAACTCCATCAAGATCATCGGCGACCATACCGATAAATACGTACAAGCATACTTCCAGTATGACTCCAAAAAGACCGGCGGTATCACCATCAGCCATCTTCGTTTTGGCGACAAGCCCATCAAGAGCCCTTATTACATCAACAAGGCTGATTTCGTTGCTTGCCACAATCCTTCCTACGTACTGAAGGGCTACAAAATGGTCAACGACGTAAAGCCCGGTGGTATCTTTATGATCAACTGCCAATGGACTGCCGAGGAGCTTGACAAGCACATGCCCGCTGAGGCAAAGCGCTATATCGCAAATAACAACATTCAAGTTTATACCATTAACGCCATTGATCTGGCTATGCAAATTGGCATGGGCAAGCGTACCAACACCATTTTGCAGTCCGCATTCTTTACGCTGTCAAAGGTCATGCCCCAAGAGGATGCCATTCAGTACATGAAGGATGCCGCTACCAAGTCCTACGCCAAGAAGGGTATGGACATTGTGGAAATGAACCACAAGGCGATCGACGCAGGCGCTACCGCGTTTGTAAAGATCGATGTGCCCGCTAATTGGGCTGATGCCACGGATGCCGTTCAGGCTTCTAAGGGCGAAGGCGCCGCTAAGCTGGTAAAGATGGTAGAGGGTATCATGAAGCCCGTTGGAAAGATGGACGGTGACAGCCTGCCTGTTTCCGCCTTCATCGACCACGCAGACGGCACCTTTGAGCAGGGCGCATCGGCATACGAAAAGCGCGGCGTTGCCGTTATGGTTCCCGAATGGAATGCCGATACGTGTGCAAAATGTAACAAGTGCTCCTTCGTCTGCCCGCACGCCACCATCCGTCCCTTCGCCATGAACGAGGAGGAGTTGGCAGCAGCACCCGAGGCACTCAAAAAGCATCCCAAGCCTATTGTTAAGACCAACTACACCTTCACGCTTGCCATTTCTCCCCTGGACTGCATGGGCTGTGGCGTGTGCGTTGGCGTGTGCCCCACTAAGTCCCTGAAGATGGTACCGCAGGAAAGCCAGGCTGCACAGCAGGAGGCGTTTGATTACTGCGTTGCCAAGGTAAGCGAAAAGCCCGAAACGGTTGGCAAAACTGTGATCAGCAGCCAGTTCAAAAAGCCGCTGCTTGAGTTCTCCGGCTCTTGCGCAGGATGTGCAGAAACCTCGTACGCGCGTCTGATTACCCAGCTGTTCGGCGACCGCATGTATATTTCCAATGCGACCGGTTGCTCCTCTATTTGGGGCGGTCCTGCCGCAACCTCTCCCTACACCACAAACAGCAAGGGTCACGGCCCCGCATGGGCAAACTCTCTGTTTGAGGACAACGCAGAGCACGGCTTTGGCATGTATATGGGTCAAAAGGCAGTACGCGCTCGCTTGATCGAGGACGTTAAGGAGATTCTTAACTGCGAGAACTCCACCGATTCCGTTAAGGCTGCTTGTGAGGCTTATCTCAATACCGTTGATGACGGCGAAGCAAACACCGCCGCAGTAAAGACTCTGGTGGCTGAACTGGAGGCGCTGAACTGCGACTGTGATGCATGCAAGGATGTGCTTGCAAACCGCGAATTCCTTTCCAAGAAGTCGGTATGGATCTTTGGCGGCGACGGCTGGGCTTACGATATCGGCTTTGGCGGTCTTGACCACGTGCTGGCATCCGGTGAGGATGTAAATGTCATGGTATTTGATACCGAGGTGTACTCCAATACCGGCGGTCAGGCTTCTAAGGCATCCAATATCGGTCAAGTAGCACAGTTTGCTGCTGCAGGTAAGGCAATTGCCAAGAAGAGCCTGGCAGAGATCGCTATGAGCTACGGCTATATCTACGTCGCACAGATTGCTATGGGCGCTGATATGAATCAGACGATCAAGGCGATCGCTGAGGCGGAGGCTTACCCGGGTCCCTCCCTCATCATTGGCTATTCTCCCTGCGAGATGCACTCTATCAAGGGCGGCATGATGAACTGCCAGCTTGAAATGAAGAAGGCTGTGGAATGCGGCTATTGGAACCTGTTCCGCTTCAACCCCGCCGCCAAGGCAGAGGGCAAGAATCCCTTCACCATGGACAGCAAGGCACCTGCCGCCAGCTACCGTGACTTCATTATGAACGAGGCACGCTACGCGTCCCTCACGCGCTCCTTCCCCGAGCGCGCAGAGACACTGTTCAGCAAGGCTGAGGAAACCGCGCAGGCACGCTATGAGCACCTGCTCCGTTTGGGCGAGCTTTATTCGCAGAACACGTAATACTACGTGCAACAATAAATCCCCCGATCGCACAATGTGCGATCGGGGGATTTTCTCACACATTCACATTTTACAATTCTGATAAAAATCCCATTCAAAACCTTGACAACGGCTACTAAATGTGATACAATACGTCTGTTGTCGCGCTAAAAGGTGTATTTGAAAAATCGACCTTGCTTTTCATTGCGCATTAACACAGATGGAGAGATGTCCGAGCGGTTTAAGGAGCTAGTCTTGAAAACTAGTGATCCCGCAAGGGACCGTGGGTTCGAATCCCACTCTCTCCGCCAAGCAAAAAAGCCCCCGAAATGGGGGCTTTTTTGCTTGGCGGAGAGAGTGGGTAAAAACTCGCGCCGCGCCTGCGCGGCGTGGGGAGGTAAGAGCGCGGTTTTCCAAAGGAAACGGAGCCGTTCAGGCGACGAGCGCTCTTTCCTGGCAAATCCACAGGGATTTGCCAAACGAATAGGCACATCGTGCCGTCCCACTCTCTCTTCAACTCAAAAAGGGAAGGCAAATAAACTTCGTTTGCCTTCCCTTTTTTATAAATACTTACTGCCAATAATCCACCTCGTGCGGCAGATCGATATCGGCTGCATGGAATACGGGAGCCTCCCCCGCTTTGCGCTGCTTCTCATAGTCCTTGAGTGCGCGGAAGGCATATTTACCAAGGATCACAATAACAGGCAGGTTGATAAGCGTCATCACGCCCATGGTAAGATCCGAGATGTTCCACAAAAGATCTGCCGAGAGACCTGCGCCAAGCAATACGATCAAGGCTGCCACGATGTGATATGCATGCTGCACCTTCTTGGAGGGAACCTTGCCAAGAATATAGAACACGCACTGGTCAACATAATAAAGATTTCCGATCAAGGTGGTAAAGGCAAACAACACCATTGCCACTGTAATAAAGATCGGTCCAAAGGTACCGAGCGAAGCAGAGAGTGCAGCCTGCACGTAAGGCGCGCCGGAAAGCTCTGCCGTTGCCTCAACGCCCGAGGTCATGCACATAAAGCCCGTGGCTGAGCACACGAGAATGGTATCAATAAACACCGACAGCACCTGCACAAGCCCTTGCTTTATGGGGTGCTGCACGTCCGCGGATGCCGAGGCATTCGGAGCCGAGCCAACACCCGCCTCGTTGCTGTAAAGCCCGCGCTTGATGCCGTACATTACGCAAGAGCCGCTAAAGCCGCCAAAGATCGCCTTGAAATCAAATGCGTTTGTGAAGATCTCTGCAAACACGGTGGGGATACTCTTGATATTGATACACACGATCACAACTGCAATCAAAATATACGCAATACCCATGATCGGCACTAAAATACCGGTTGCCTTCATCATACGCTTTCCGCCGCCAAGCAAGCAATAGCCAACCAGCACTGCCAATACCGCACCGATGATCCAAGGCGTTTGCTGCGCGTTGTAAAACGAATACGCCGAGAACGTGGATTGCAGATTGTACGAGGCAAGCATATTAAAGCCGATACCGTACGTGATGATCAGCACCACAGAAAAAAGTATGGCAAGCGGCTTTGAGCCGATTCCCTTTTCTATATAGTAGGCAGGTCCGCCGTAAGCACCGTCAGGGCCACGTCTTTTATAGATCTGCGCAAGCGTGCTTTCAATGAGTGCCGTCGCACCGCCAATGGCTGCGATCACCCACATCCAAAGCATCGCGCCAAAGCCGCCAAGACAAAGTGCGGTGGATACACCAATGATATTGCCCGTACCCACACGCGATGCAGTGGAAACCATCAACGCCTGAAAGGAGGAAACACCCTTCCCGTCCTTGGGCTTTTCTGTCACGGCATGCAGCTGTGCGCCTAGCAAGCGGAACTGCGCTCCCTTGGTGCGAACGGTAAAATAAAGCCCGCCCGCAACAAGAATGATGATCAAAATGTACCCATACAGCGCATCGTTAACGGCCGCAATGATCCTGTCAAACATATCTTTTCCCCTTACATTGTCATATTATAATAATTATACCAAAACGCAGTCATTTTGTAAACCCCCGCAAATTTGATTTTCATTTTGTGCCTTCACCATAAAAAAGCACGTCACAAGCCGCCAAAAATGAGCAAATTCCGAAAATTGTCTAACAAAAAAGTGTCAAACTTTGTTGAAAATATAACCCCTTTATGATAAAATGATGATGTAATATTGCAAAAAGGAGATTGCATTATGAGCAAAATCTACGTCTTATACAATCCTCATGCAGGTCACAACACCGGCAAGCAAAAGGCCGAGGGATTGCAATCACAATACTCTTCTCCGCTTACATATGTGGATATGACCACAATTACCGATTACCGCAATTTTGCAAAAGACCTTGCATCCGAAGATAAGATCATCGTATGCGGCGGCGACGGTACGCTCAACCGCTTTATCAACGAGATCTATGATCTCGGTATTGAAAATGATATCCTTTACTATGCCACGGGTAGCGGAAACGATTTCTTGCGCGATTTCGGCAAGGACTCCGGCTCAGCGCCCATGCGCATCAACGAGGAGATCAAAAATCTGCCCGTTGTGACGGTAAACGGCAAAAGCTACCGATTTATCAACGGCATTGGATACGGCCTTGACGGCTACTGCTGTGAAATCGGCGACGAGCTGCGCAAAACCTCAGAAAAGCCCGTCAGCTACTCCGCCATTGCCATTAAGGGTCTGCTTGGCAAATACAAGCCCACCAACGCGAAAGTGACGGTAGACGGCAAGACCTATGAGTATAAAAAGGTATGGATCGCCCCCACCATGGTCGGCAGATACTACGGCGGCGGACTCATGCCCACCCCCCACCAGCACCGCCGCGATCGCGCCGATCACGTATCAGTCGGCATCATGTACCATGCGGGCA
>JAFVTV010000008.1 GCA_017502975.1 Clostridia bacterium
AATGCGGTCAGCTTGTCGGTAGCAGTCATGGGCGAAAGGGCATTTTCCTTTTCGGTGCGCTCCAAAAAGAATATCTCTCCAAGCGGAACTGAACACTCTACTGTATTTTTGGGCGTGTATACGTAGCGGCAGCCTCCGTTTGGCTCGGCAAGTTGGCTTAGCTGTGGGGGCAATGCATGATACGCCTGTAAAACTCTCATGCCACCCTCACGCAGATGAAGCGGTGTGAAAAAAGGATGTACCGTATAAGAGCTGCGCTCCAGCAATACGCAATCATCGGTGAGATATCCAAACCCACATTGCGTTAAATAGCTTGTCAGTGTTGTTTTTCCTGTTGTAGTGGATGCCAAAAACACGTAACATTTCTCGCCCCATTGCACGGCGGCACCGTGTAATGCAAAAACAGCATCGCTATAGGTAGGGTTTTCAAACAAAAAATGATTTAGATGAAAGATCGGATGAGCTGTGCGCGTCACGCTGTCTTTTATCGTAACGACATAGTCAGCCGCATCGTTTTTAAGTATTTTTATATCAGAGTGTCGGTACTCCCCGCATTCACTGATGTATCTACCGTATTTCATCTCAAGCCTTGCTATGATCTCAGAGCAATCGGTTTCTATGATCCATTCTGCTTGATACGGCATTTTTAATGAAAGTAATTTCATAGCAATCACCCACTTTGCTGTAACTTGCCTAATTATACCATATTTTGACAATTAATTCAATATATTTAATAAAATACTTTTCAAAGTTAATGAATTAAAAGGAAGAGCGCTTGTAAAGGTAAAAGGAAGGGGTAAAATTAAGATTTTACCGTTTTGTGGCTGTGCTTTGTTGCAAATAATCTATCTGCCAAATATAAAAAATAACAAAAGCTTCTCATGGCAAACCGCGCTTTGCATTACCGCTTTTGCCACTGTGACGTTGATTTTTAAAACTTATGTAATTGATGTTATGTATTTTGGAAAACAAATAAAATATTTGATTTTTTTTAAAAATTTTTATTATTTTCAAAATACGTATTGAATATATCTTGGATTTGTGATAAAATTAGAGTAAAATACAAGTAAAGTTTACAAACTCTACACAATTCGTAACTGGGGCGCTTTGTGGTTTCATGTATTTCCTCCTAAAATATTCGGGGAAGGAGGTGATATTATGGCAAAAACGCAACATTTTGGTCGAATGGTGCGAGAGCGCAGGGAGGCTATGGGCTTAAGTATCGAAAAAGCCGCAGCGCTTTGTGGGATGAGTTACAAAGGACTGGAAGAAATTGAGCTTGGCGATTCCGATCCAAAGCTGTCGAATGTTTTAAACATTTCAACAGCTCTTGGTGTCGATCTTGGAAAACTCAAATCTTGAATTCCGTTTTGAAATGAATGACTGCGAAACACAAGCCTTAAGAAAGGAGGAGTTCAAATGAAGTACAGGTACATAGTTATTCAGGACACGTACAAGGAAGAAGATGCGACAAGCGTTGGTTTTGGGATCGCCGTGGTAGAAGAACGGCGCGGAGTCAACAAAATTCTGGAGTCAATATCAAATCTTTCTAAGGATAGTAAACCGGTTGAAGAGCTGGTTCAGACATGCAATGATCTGCAGCTTGCCCCAATTCATTTGCAGGATGTTGTGACGGACTTCCTGTCAACTGTTTAAATTTTTACCCCCAACAGGAGCACCCCTCTCCTGTTGGGGGTGCCTTCTCGAAACGGTTCAATTTTCATGTTACATTATAAATCATGCAAAATTTTTTTAACTATTGCAATAATTTGTGATTTGTGATATAATAAATTGAAAAATTAAAAACGAGGAGGTGGAGAAGATGCCCAACATGAAAGTTTTAAGAGACCCCGGATTTCTGTATGATCTAAATTATTTGTTCTATGCTAAATTCAACACACAGCTTTGTATTGATAGCCTTGCTGATGAGACTAAAAAAGAAGCCTACAAGAAATATTTGAAAGAAACGTTGCAGCATTTTGGCGAGATCTCCGATGATCTTTACGTTTTTTATCATGCGATAAAAAATGATCCCTGTTTTATAACAACGTTTTACATGAATCCGTATCAAAAGCAATTTGCTACCGATTTTGATTTTAAATATTTCAAAAGCCTACTTGTCGATACAGATGAATTGATAAAAAATCTAATACGATTTTATCTGCATGATCTCTCTGAGGAAGCCTTAGGGGAATGCTTCTCATCAACTGAAAAATTATTCTCCTACATAAAGGCATCAAAATACTCGGGTGAGGAAAAAAGCAAGCTGTACGAATTCTTTATCAATCCTGCACCTTACCTCCAAGCCCTTCAGTATGAATTAATAGAAAAAGAGATTTTGCTTTCAGTTTATTATAAAGATAACTATGATAAAATAATTGAAGCGCATAACAACACAACATTTGAAGTGCTGTGTCAGCCTGTTACAGGCGAAAAAGATTTGAGTTTTTTAAATGATAACGATCAAGTATTATATACATCCTATTGTTTGTTACACAAATATCTTATGAAATTATTCTTTGTTAGCGAAGGAGCAATATATTTACTTGGATGCGATTATGTTTCAATTATAAATGCACTTGTCAAAGCAAAAAAAACGCAGTCCCTTGACGTTATCTGCGGTGCGTTGAGTGAGCCCAGCCGCGTGCAGATCTTAAACCTGCTGTTAGAGAGAAAAGAGGCAACCTGCAAGGATCTGGAAAAGCACTTCAGCTTTTCCGGCTCTACTGCCTATCATCACATTTCGTTGCTTGCCAAGGCGGGCGCGGTAAAGGTGAGAAATGAAGGAAAAACCATTTATTACAGCATAGATAAAAAATATTTTAATATGCTGAGAAAACAGTTAAAAGCCTATTCTGAAGGCTAAGAAAGGATACCCATAATGACAAAACTTTGGAAAAAACCCACGTACATCACTGTAACGGCACAAGAATTATCTTCTTACATCAAAGCAGCCGCTTGGTCCGGTGAGGCAATTTGCGAGCACGCTGATTTCCGCTGAGTAAAAAAGCAACAAAAGAGCGCAACACGATGAATTTCGTGTTGCGCTCTTTGCGTTATGGTCGAGGTGACAGGGTATTCGCGCATTGCGCGAAGATTTGCACGCTCTGCGCCTGACAAGCGAGCTTGCCGATCTTCGAGCGGCAAATGCGAACCTGCATTTGCTTCGCAAATCATGTCCGCCGCCGCGCCACCCCAAGCATAAAGAAAGCACCGCCACAAGGGCGGTGCTTTCTTTATGGTCGAGGTGACAGGATTCGAACCTGCGGCTTCTACGTCCCGAACGTAGCGCTCTACCAAACTGAGCCACACCTCGATATTTGATTTTGTAAAGGAGGGAATATGAAAATGTTGGAACCGCTTTAACTTATGGGGGAAAAGTGGCGGGCAAGAACGGCGGTTTTGCGTGCAAATGCCACACGTTTAGTGGGGCAAGGCGTTCTTTTGCGAAACACGGAGTGTTTCAGGAGCCACACCTCGATATTAAATTGTATTGTTAAAAGGTAAAACAAAGGATAGTGAAAATATTACCACAATAGTGTAGCATACTTTTTAGGGTTTGTCAATGCTTTTTTTGAAGAAATCAAGAAAAGGGAAAGGTGTTATTCAGGGCTTGGCAGGGTGCCGGTAAAACGCGCGCTGACAAGAGGAAAACAGGTGTTAGACTTGACACTGCTCTTCTACATATGATATAATTTTTTAGAATATCACATCTGTTTGTGCATTGCAAAGCGGTCAAAACGCACGTGGCTGTATAATCTTGCCGAACTTGGGAAATATTTAGTAACGCAAGGGTAGTAAAACACAAACGGAAGGAGCAAACGTGCGATGAAGGTTGTGATATTGGCGGGTGGGTTTGGCACACGCATCAGTGAGGAATCGCATTTGCGCCCAAAGCCCATGGTCGAGATCGGCGGCATGCCGATCCTTTGGCATATTATGAAGTATTATTCGTCATACGGGTATTACGATTTTATCATTTGTGCAGGGTATAAGCAGAGTGTGATCAAGGAATGGTTTGCTGATTATTATATCAATCACAGTGACGTGACCTTTGATTTCAGCAAAAGAGAAAAGATCACGGTTCACAACACTTGCTCTGAGCCGTGGCGTGTTACGGTGGTGGACACGGGTCTTGATACCATGACCGGTGGGCGCATCAAAAAAATACGCACGTATCTTGAAAACGAGCCCTTTTTTCTTACCTACGGTGACGGGGTTTCCAATGTGGATATTGCACAGCAACTTGCGTTTCACCGCGCGCACGGTAAATATGCCACCATTACTGCCGTGCACCCAGATTCGCGCTTTGGCGTGTTAGATGCAAAGAGCGACCAGGTACAGGCGTTTCGCGAAAAGAGCGAGGCTGACGTGGACTGGATCAACGGCGGCTTTATGGTGCTTGACCCGAAAGTGATCGATTATATTGATGGCGATGCGACCGTTTTTGAGCGCACACCGCTGGAGCGACTTTGCGCCAATGGAGAGCTGATGGCATTTCGCCACCGCGGCTTTTGGCAATGCATGGATACCATGCGCGACAGGGAAAAACTGGAGCTGCTTTGGGAAAGCAACAAAGCGCCCTGGAAACGGTGGGCAGATTAATGCAATGGCAAAGTTTTTACCGCGGAAAGCGTGTGCTTGTAACGGGGCACACGGGCTTTAAGGGGGCGTGGCTGTGCCGTATTTTGCAGTATATGGGCGCCAATGTGACGGGATATGCACTGGAGCCCCCCACAACGCCTGCCCTGTTTTCGCTTTTAAACGTGGCGGATAATATGCGATCGGTCACGGGTAATGTTTGCGATTTTGAGCATTTGCTCTCTGTCTTTCGGGAAGTGAAGCCCGAGATTGTACTGCACCTTGCGGCACAGCCCATTGTGCGTGAGGGCTACCGCAACCCAAGAGAGACCTACCAAACCAATGTGATGGGCACGGTAAATGTGCTGGAATGTATCAGAAAAACAGATACCGTGCGCTCTTTTTTGAACGTTACCACCGATAAAGTATATTTAAACAGGGAATGGGAATGGGGCTATCGCGAATACGAGCCGCTTGACGGATACGACCCTTATTCCAACAGCAAATCCTGCGCGGAGCTTGTGACGCACAGCTATAAAAATTCCTATTTTGCTGACGGTCGCGTTGCCATATCCACGGCGCGCGCGGGGAACGTGATCGGCGGCGGTGATTTTGCACCAGACCGCATCATACCCGACTGTGTGCGTGCGGCAATGGCGCATGAGCCGATCTTGGTGCGAAGCCCTGATGCCATACGGCCGTATCAGCACGTGCTGGAGCCTCTGTTTGTATATTTGATGATCGCGGCACGGCAGCTGGAAGACGGCAAATACGCGGGCTATTATAACGTAGGCCCCGATGAATGCGAGTGCCTGACGACAGGGGAGTTGACCGAGTTGTTTGTTCGGGCATGGGGTGAGGGGCTTGTGTGGCGCGTATGCGAGCAAAACGGGCCGCATGAGGCGACCCTGTTAAGGCTTGATTGCTCCAAGCTGAAAAAGGTTTTTGGGTGGAAGCCGGTGTGGCATATTGCCGAGGCGGTAACCAAAACGGTGGAATGGAGCAAGGCATGGGCAAAGGGTTACGACGTAGCGGCGATTGCCGATGCCGAGATCGAGGAATACAGTAAGGCACTGAAAGAAAAAATGGAGTGAGAGTATGCATTTTACGGGAAAGACTGAGCAGGAAGCAAGGCGTGAGATCCTTGCATTGACTAAGGAATATTGCAACACCTATCACAACAAAGAAAAGTGGCAGGCGGGCGACAGGCTCCCCTATGCCGGGCGCGTGTATGATAGCGCTGAAATGGTAAATTTGGTGGATAGCTCTCTGGATTTTTGGCTGACTGCAGGGCGCTATACCCAGCAGTTTGAGCGTGAGCTTGCAAAATATCTTGGTATTGACTACTGTACACTTGTCAATTCCGGCTCCTCGGCAAATCTTCTTGCATTTATGACGCTGACCTCGCCCTTGCTTGGCGAGCGAGCCATTCGTCCTGGGGATGAGGTCATTACCGTGGCGGCGGCGTTCCCCACGACCGTAGCACCGATCGTTCAGTACGGTGCCGTGCCCGTGTTTGTAGACATCACCTTGCCACAATACAATATTGATGTGCGCCAGCTTGAGGCGGCGCTCTCTCCCAAAACAAAGGCGATCATGGTTGCACATACGCTTGGAAATCCGTTTGATCTCAAAACGGTACGCAATTTTTGCAACGAATACGAGCTGTGGCTGATTGAAGATAACTGTGATGCGCTTGGTGCGGAATACAATTTTGACGGCACGGTCTATAAGACAGGCACAGTGGGGGATATTGGCACCAGCAGCTTTTATCCGCCGCACCACATGACGATGGGCGAGGGCGGCGCCGTATATACGCGCGATAAATATTTAAACAAGATCATGCGGTCCCTGCGCGATTGGGGGAGAGATTGCATCTGTCCGTCGGGTGTTGATAACGCTTGCGGTCATCGCTTTGACCGTCAATACGGGGATTTGCCGCGCGGCTATGACCATAAATATGTATATTCTCATTTTGGATACAATTTAAAGGCGACCGATATGCAGGCGGCGGTGGGCTGCGCACAGCTCGAAAAGCTGCCCTCGTTTGTTGCGCGCCGCCAAGAAAATTTTGCGCGCTTGCGCGCGGCGCTTTTTCCTGTGGCGGATAAGCTGATCCTGCCCGAGGCTTGCCCCAATGCCACACCCTCTTGGTTTGGCTTTTTGCTTACCTGCCGCGAGGGGGTGTCGCGCGAGGCGGTGCTTGCGCATCTTGAAGCAAAGGGTATTCAAACACGTATGCTCTTTTCGGGTAATCTTATCAAGCATCCGTGCTTTGACGGTATGCGCCGTGCGGGCAGCGGCTACCGCGTGGTTGGCGATCTCGCACTTACCGACACCGTCATGGAAAACACCTTTTGGGTGGGTGTTTATCCCGGCATGACCGATGATATGATCGATTATATGGCAAACGCCATCATAGAGGCTGTGCAATGATCGCCGGGGTACTGAAAAGATACAAGAACCAGATCGGGGATTCGATCTTTAGCCTGGCGGGTCTTGTTATCATGAACGCGGTGGCGCAAATTGTGGTCTTTCCGCTTTGCGCACGCCGGTTTGGCGAGGTAGGATACGGCAATTTGCAGTATCTTATGGCGTATATCAATGTGCTCACGGTATCGGTAGGCAGTGCCGCCAATTATGCCCGTATGGTTGCGCCCGCCGAGGAGCGCGTGAAAAACAGCGGCGACTATAATATTTTTTTGCTGCTTGTCAGCCTTGTGGGTGTGCCGTTTACCTATCTTGTGCGCCTGTTTGGCGGCGCGCCCATGGACAATGCCACCTATATTTGCTACTGCCTGTTGTTTGTGGCCATGGCATTTCGGTATTATGCAGACGTTTCGTATAAGATCACGTTGCAGTATCGCCGCTTCTTTTTGTATTATCTGTTTATTGGTATCGGATACGCCATTGGTGCGGTATTGGTATGGAAAACAGGCATATGGCCGCTTGGCTTGCTGGTGGGCGAGGCTATGGGTGTGCTTTACGCCTACGGTGGCAGTGCAGTGCTGCGCCGCCGCGCATTTCGCCTTTCTCCCGCGTGGCGCAAGGCATTTCGCGTGATACTTACCTTTTTCCTCGCCGAGGCCGTGGCAAACCTTATTTTGAATGTCGACCGCATCCTTTTAAAGCTTTTGCTGGGTGCATCGGCGGTAACGGTCTATTATCTGGCTACCTTGGTGGGCAAAACCATTTCGGTGCTGACAGGGCCACTCAATGGCGTGCTGATTGGATACCTTGCCCGTTACGAGGGTAAACTGACGCGCCGCACCATGCGGCTTCTCACACTGGGGAGCCTTGCGGCAATTCTTGTATTTACGCTTGTGTGCTGGGGAGGGGGATACGTGGCAGTATTTTTGCTGTATCCCGCTGAATTTGATGCGGTAAAGGACTTTTTGCTTGTGGGGAGCCTAGCCCAGGTGGTATATTTTATCACAGGTATTTTAATGGTGGTGCTCATTCGCTTTGCCAAAAAGAGCTATCAGATCTTCATCAATGCCATATTTGGCATCAGCTTTTTCGGTCTTGGCATTCCCGCTACCTGCCTTTTCGGCTTGTGGGGATTTTCCCTCGCAATGGTAGCGGCGTGCCTCTTGCGCTTTGCGGCGGCAATCGCACTTGGCTTTCGATGGGTACGACAAAAAGAAACTGACCCCGACGGTATGATCACAGCATAAACGTGTTTACCGGAGGAACGGTATGGAAAATGTGCGAAAGCGTATCAGCGTCATGATCCCCACCTATAACGAGGTGGAAAATGTTGAGCCGCTTTATGAGGCGATCGTGGCTGAGTTTGAGCGGTCACTGCCTCTGTATGATTACGATATTTTATTCATTGACAATGCTTCCCGCGACGGCACGCGCGAAAAACTGCTGCAACTGTGCCGCAAAAATAGGCGCGTGCGCGCGATCTTCAACGCGCGCAATTTTGGGCAATTTAACTCCCCGTATCACGGAATTTGCGCCACAACGGGGGATTGCACGATCTCGATGTGCGCCGATTTTCAGGATCCCGTGGAAATGATCCCGCGCTTGGTTGCAAAGTGGGAGGAAGGGTACCGTATTGTTTGTGCGGTAAAGACCAAAAGCAGGGAAAATAAGCTGATGCGCTTTGCGCGCACCTGCTACTATAAGCTTATTCGCAGAATGTCAGCGGTTGAGCAGATCGAGCATTTTACGGGCTTTGGGCTGTATGACCGCAGTTTTGTGGATGTGCTGCGCACGCTGGATGATCCCACCCCCTTTCTGCGTGGGATCGTTGCCGAGCTTGGCTTTCAGCGTGCCGAGATCCCTTATACCCAAGCCAAGCGACGCGCGGGCAAAACGCATAACAGCTTTGCTACGCTCTACGATGCGGCAATGCTCAGTTTTACCACCTACACCAAAGCGCCGATTCGCTTGCTTGCGGCTGTAGGCTGGCTGCTTCTTGCCGCCTCGCTTTTCGGCGTTGGTGCGCTGCTGACACGCCTGTGGCTTGGCAAGCCCTTTGCGGGGTGGCTTTGGCTTTTTCCCGTCTTACTTTTTTGCACGGCGCTCATTCTCATTTTTCTCGGCATCCTTGGGGAGTATTTGCTCACCCTGCGCTCCAAACTCATGCGCCGCCCCCTTGTTATCGAGGAAAAGCGTATCAATTTTGATGAGCGAGAGGCGTGAGGGACAATGATAAAAATGTTTTTTTCATTGCCCGGTGAGTATCCCCCGGCAGGACTTTTTTCGCGTTGGCATCTGCTATTGCTGTTAGTAAGCGTTTGCTTGGTTGCAGCAGGGCTTTATCTTTCACGAAACATGACGGCTGCTGCAGTGCGCCGCACGGTGCGTATCGTAACGGCATGCCTTTGGGGGCTTGAGCTTGCCAAGATCCTGTTTGTGCTGCTTGTTACAGGATCAAAAAACCCCAATGAGTTTGTGCCGCTGTATTATTGCAGCATCATTTTATACGCGGGCCTGCTCAGCAGCCTTGGCAGCCAGCTTCTTATGCGTGTTGGTGATGCGTTTATCGCCATGGGCGGGATCGTGGGCGGCGCGGTCTTTTTGCTGATGCCCACCACCTCGCTGCCGCAATATCCCGCATTTCATTTTATCACGTGGCACAGCTTTTTGTTGCATGGCATTATGGTTTATCTGGGGCTGCTGCTACTCGTGCGCCGCGTATACCGTCCGCGGTTGCGCGATATCCGTTACGTTGCTTCGCTAACAGGCGCGATCTGCGCCTTGGCTTGGTTATTTAATACCGTTTACAACCGTATTTCGGGTGATCCCATAGCAAATCTTATGTTTATCTCAAGGGATTTTGCGGGAACGCCCGTATCGGTCATCTACCGTTTGTGCGGTCGATTTTTCACCCCCGTGATGTGCCTTGGGCAAGCGTTTCTCCCTTTTTTTGTTACGTATGGGGGGATATTGCTTGTTAACAGAGTGCGTCAGCACCTTTGTAGGACCGCCAAAAGTTCTGAAAGGTGCATGGTGAAAAATCGGGGAAAATGAGGGTTTTTGAATCGATCGTAGGCTTTTTTGAGAGGATACTGTTGCCCTCGTGGGAAGCAGACCCCTCGCTTAACACAGTAGAAACCGTAGGATTTTATATCACGCTCTGTATTGGCACGCTGTTTACACTTTGCTATGCGTATCAGTTTTTTTATCTGTTTGCCGCGTGCGTGATAAAGCCGAAAAGATACAAAAGCGCTCCAATGGACAAGCGCTATGCGGCGGTGATTGCCGCGCGCAACGAGGAGCGCGTGCTGCCCTTGCTCCTTGCAAGCATTCAGGGGCAGACCTATCCTCGCGCACTCATTGACATTTACGTGGTTGCCGATAATTGTACCGACCGCACCGCCACCGTGGCGCGTGAGGTGGGTGCACACGTGTTTGAGCGCCATAATAAGCAAATGGTGGGCAAGGGCTATGCGCTGGCATTTTTGTTTGACCGCATCCGCGAGAGCGTGGGGCTTTCTGCCTACGACGCGTATTTGTTTTTTGATGCGGATAACGTCCTGCGAGAGGACTTCATTGCGCAGATAAACAAGGCATACGGTGCGGGATATCGCGTGATCACCTCGTATCGCAACGCGAAAAATTACGGCAAAAATTGGATCAGCGCGGGCTATGCGCTGTGGTTTTTGCGAGAATCGCGCCATTTGCAAAATCCGCGCGCCATTCTTGGGTGCAGTGCGGCGATCTCGGGCACGGGCTTTTTGGTGGATAGCGGTATCATTGAGAGAAACGGTGGGTGGCGGCATTTTCTCCTTACCGAGGATATTGAATTTACCGCGGATTGTATTTTACACGGCGACCGTATCGGCTATTGCCACGCGGCAGAGCTTTTTGATGAGCAGCCCGAAACCTTTGGGCAATCCTGGCGGCAACGCAAGCGCTGGGCAAAGGGGATGTTTCAAGTGATCCGCCACTATGGCAGGGGGCTTTTGACAGGCGCCGTGCGCCTGCGGTGGTCCTGCTTTGATATGTTGATGAATATAACCCCCGCATTTGTGCTTTCCAGCGTGCAGCTGGTCGCCAATACCGTGCTTCTGCTTTTGAATTTTGTGATATACGGCACACTGTCGCCAACGCTGTTTAATTGTCTTGCCGAGTTTTTGATCTTTGGCTACGGCATCTTCTTTGCGCTTGGCTTGGCGGCGCTCGTCTGTGAGTGGCGCAGGATCCACTGCGGCAAGGTGCGTGCGGTGGCATTGCTTTTCACCTTTCCGCTGTTTATGCTGACCTATATTCCGATCTCACTTGCCGCCTTTTTCTCGCGCCGCGTGGAGTGGAAGCCAATGGAGCATAAGCATGCCATGACCGCACAGGAAATAGAGGAAGCGGGCAGGATATCAAAAAACAGAAATTAACACACAGCTCATAGGAGGACTTTATGAAGGTTTTATTTGCATCGGATATTCACGGCGACCTTTGCGCCGCGACAAAAGTAAGGGATGCCCTAATAAGAGAGGGCGCTGAGAGGCTTTATCTGCTTGGCGATCTTCTCTATCACGGCCCGCGCAATCATCTGCCCGAGGGGTATGACCCCAAGGGTGTGATCGCACTGCTTTCGGACTTGAAGGACTGCATCACTGCCGTGCGCGGCAACTGTGATGCCGAGGTCGATCAAATGGTGCTGCCCTTTCCCATTATGGCAGACTATCACGTGCTGCCCTTAAAATCGGGCGTGGCGTACCTCACGCACGGGCATTTGTTTGGTGGCGAGGGGCCAAATCCGCTTGGTGCGCATGACATTTTGATTGAGGGGCATACCCACGTTGCGGGCGTGCACACGACCGCGGGGGGACATATTTGCCTGAACCCGGGCTCTGCTTCTATGCCAAAGGGGGGGACGCCTGCCTGTTACATGATATACGATACCGATAGCGGCGTGTTTACGGTACGGCGTCTTGATGACGGCAGCGACTTTGCAGAGTACATTGCCCAATAAAAAATACCGCTTTTCTGCTGCTTTGCAACAGAAAAGCGGTATTTTTTTAAAAGAAGCCTTATTGTACCTTATCCACAAAGGTTCTTTCATAGCACTCAAGAGCCTCGGCGATGATCTGCTCTGCCTTTTCGCGGTCAAACAGGGTCTTAACGGCAGTTTGCTTGTTTTCAAGCTGCTTGTATACCGAAAAGAAGTGCATGATCTCATCAAAAATGTGCGAGGGCATTTCATCGATCGAGCGAATTTTGTTATAAGTAGGATCGGAGAAGGGGATGGCAATGATCTTGTCATCCATTCTGCCGTCGTCAAGCATGCGCATCACGCCAATGGGATACACACGCACCAGTGTTAAGGGCTGAATGGGTCTTGCGCAGAGCACCAAAACGTCAAGCGGGTCGCCGTCATCGGCAAAGGTGCGCGGGATAAAGCCATAGTTGGCAGGGTAGTGTGTTGCGGTGTAGAGCACGCGGTCAAGGCGCAAAAGACCTGTATTCTTATCAAGCTCGTATTTGCATTGGCTGTCCTTGGAGATCTCAATAACGGCGGTGAAGTCGGTTGGGGTGATCTCGGCGGGATCCATATCGTGCCAAATATTCATCACGGTTCTCCTTTATTTGATGAATTCAAATTCAAAATCGTAAATGTTAACGGTGTGACCGTCGGTGCAGCCCTTTTCCTCAAGCAGCGCGATCACGCCGTTTTTCTGGAGCGAGCGCTGGAAATAGGAAAGAGATTCGTAACTGTTAAGGTTGGTTCTGCCCATGAGGTCAATCAGCCACTTGCCCTCCACATAAAAGGTGTCGTTTTCGCGGCGCACGGTGGTCTGCATCGGATCCTCTGCGGCAATATCCGCCTCGGTGATCTCGCTTTCAAATACCGTTAAGGGCGGTAATTCACGCAAGCGTGCGGCAACGGTGGTGACAAGCAGGTCAAGGTTTTTACCTGTGGCGGCGGAAACATAGATCAGCTCCCAGCCGTTTTCCTTTACGAATGCCTCAAATGCGGCAACGTCGGTCAGCTCCTCGTCCAGTGCGTCGCTCTTGTTTGCCACAATGATCTGCGGACGTGTGGCAAGCTGCTCGCTATAGCGTGCAAGCTCGTGATTGATCGCCTTGATATCCTCAATGGGGTCGCGCCCCTCGGTGCGTGCAACGTCTACTACGTGCAACAACAGGCGACAGCGCTCTACGTGACGTAAAAATGCGTGCCCAAGCCCCGCGCCGTCAGCAGCGCCCTCGATAAGACCGGGAATGTCAGCGGCAACAAATCCACTCTCGCCGCCCGTGGATACCACACCGAGATTGGGGGAGAGGGTGGTGAAGTGGTATGCGGCAATTTTGGGGCGTGCCGCGCTGATGCGAGAAAGGATAGAGGATTTTCCCACACTCGGCATGCCGATCAGCCCCACGTCGGCAAGCATCTTGAGCTCAAGGATCAGCTCCTTTTCCTCACCCTTGGTGCCGTTTTTGGCAAACATCGGCACTTGGCGGGTTGGCGTGGCGAAGTGACGGTTGCCCCAGCCGCCTCTGCCGCCGCGGCAGCAAATAAACGGCTCGTCATCGGACATATCCTTGATGATCTTGCCTGTTGCGGCATCGCGGATAAGCGTGCCTGCGGGCACTAAGATCGTAACGTCGGGTGCGGTTGCACCGTGGAATTTTTCACCCGTGCCGTTGCCGCCGTTTTTGGCTACAAATTTGCGGTGATCGCGGAAGAACAGCAGTGTGGTGGCGCCCTTGTCTACCTGAAAGACAATGTTGCCGCCGTGTCCGCCGTCGCCGCCGTCGGGTCCGCCCTTGGCAACGTATTTTTCGCGGTGGAAGGAAACGGCACCGTTGCCGCCGTCCCCCGCCTTTACATAAATTTTTGTTTTATCAATAATTCTTTCGGCATCACGCATCGGGTACCTCCTCGCCCTTTTGGCGAATGATCAGCTTGATCGGTGTGCCGCGGAAGCCAAAGGTTTCACGCAGGCAGTTTTCGATAAAGCGTTGATAGGAAAAATGGAACAGCTCTGCATTGTTGCAGAAGATAACAAATGTGGGGGGCGCTACGCGGATCTGCGTCATGTAATAGATCTTTAAGCGTCTACCCTTGTCCGAGGGGGGCTGTACGCGCGTGGTGGCGTCGTTTAGCACGTCGTTAAGCATGCCCGTGGAAATGCGGAGATTTGACTGGTTGAATACATACAGTATATGCTCAAAGATGTTGGATATGCGTTGACCTGTTTTGGCGGATACAAAAAGCAAGGGTGCATATTGCATGTAGCCGAGTGCCTCGTATACCTGCTTGGTGAAATTGGATACCGTGCTGTTATCCTTTTCAATGGTATCCCATTTGTTGACAAGGATAATGCACGCCTTGCCTGCCTCGTGCGCAATGCCCGCAATGCGCTCATCCTGCTCGGTCACGCCCTCGTTTGCATCTACCATAATAAGGCAAACGTCGGCACGCTCCACTGCCATGTGCGCACGCAATACGCTGTATTTTTCGATATTGTCATTGATCTTTGACTGCCTGCGAATACCTGCGGTATCAATAAAGGTAAATCTGCCGTATTCGTTTTCTACCGTAGTGTCGACCGCATCTCGCGTGGTGCCCGCAATGTTTGAAACGATCATGCGCTCGCTGCCCACAAAGCGGTTGATGATAGAGGATTTGCCCGCATTTGGCTTACCGATAACGGCAACCTTAATGCTGTCGTCTTCCTCCTCCTCACTCTCTTTTTCGGGGAGTGCGGCAAGCACGGCGTCAAGCACGTCACCCGTGCCGCTGCCGTGGATCGAGGATACAGGTATGGGCTCTGCCTCAAAGCCAAACTCGTAAAATTCGTAAAACTCGAAGGGTAAGGCACCCACGCGGTCGCATTTGTTGATGGCGGGTACAATGGGCTTGCCGCTTTTTTTCAGCAGTACCGCAATGTCGCGGTCGGCAGCGGTAACACCCGTGCGCACGTCGCAAAGAAGCACGATAACGTCAGCGCTCTCAATGGCAAGCTCGGCTTGAAATTTCATCTGCGACAGGATCGCATCGTCGGTCTTGGGTTCAATGCCGCCCGTGTCAATGAGGGTCAGCTTTTTGCCGCACCATTCGGTTTCACCGTAAATGCGGTCACGTGTAACACCGGGGGTGTCCTCTACAATAGAACGGCGCTCGCCGATCAGTTTATTAAAAAATGTGCTTTTGCCAACGTTGGGTCTGCCAACGATAGCCACAATCGGTTTTGCCATTTTTGTACCTCCTGATGGAAAATATGTATAAACAAGATGTAAGGTGTGAATTATTTGTTGTCTTCGCAGTACAGGCTATCCTCGCGCCACGTTTGCGGATTTTTTGCGATGTATTGGGCGATCTCCTCATATTCGCGCATGCTCCGTATCACGTGGTCATAAAAGGAGCGTTGGAATAATTTGCCCGCATGATAGCTTTGATTGCATAATCGAGTGGTTAACGATTTAAACGCACAAATAATATCGGAAACCGTAGGGGAGGGGCTTGCTCCTCCCGCTTTCGTTAAATGCAAGATAAGGTGGATATGGTTTGGCATGATAACATGTGTGTCAACATGTGCGTTGGGAAACCTTGCTTGTAAAAGTGATAATTGTTGTTTGGCAATTTCGCCGCAGGGCGTTAATTTGATCACGGGAGGAGCAAGCCCCTCCCCTACGATCGTTGCAAGCGTTTGCTTGCGCTGATGTGTGCAAATTGTGATAAAATACAGCCCTTCGGTACTGTAATCTATTTCACTCCACCTTGTGGGCTTGCGCTTGGGTAGCTTATTGTCAATCATCACGTGTGCTTCCCCACAAATGCCGCGAGGAGCGCGGCACCGTCGCCCTTAATGGGGGTTACGGGCACGCCAAGGGTGAGGGAAAGCTCTTGCGGGGTCATGCCGCAAAGAAACAGATCGCCCTCTGCGCGCAGTGTGGTGGCGGGGATCAGCAGCTCGTCCCCTAAGGGCTTGCCCTTTAGCTGCTCTGCCATATCCTTGCCTGTCAAAAGACCTGCTACGGTAATTTCTTTGCCAAAAAATCGGTTTTCAATCTCGTATACTGATATTTTTATGCCATTTAGTCGCTTTTCAAGCAATGAGGCGAGGTAGCGTATGGTGGGTGCCGCCGCCTTGCCTGTGGCAAGCGAAACGTGGCGAGGACCGTAATGCTCGGCATCGCCCACAAGGTCATAAAGATAATCAAGTTCAAAGGCAAATTCCGCCATAAGCGAGCGCAGCATGCCAACGCCGTTTTCTATTTGCTCATAGTCGCCGTAATAGGCTTCCTCGGGTAAGGGGAGCTCTGCCTTTAAATAAAATTCATCCGCTACGCAAAACATGCGGTAGCCAAGCTCGGCAAGGCACGCGTCGCCAACGCGGTTGACCTGCTCAATCACCGCGCGGCACTCCTCCTTGGTAAAGGGGGTGAGAGGGTAAAGCCCCTCGCGGTAGCGCGTAAGGCCTGCGGGCACGATCGAAACGCTTGACATGTGGGGCGCAAGCCCTTTGAGATCCTGCATGGTGCGGTCAAGCTCAGCGCCGTCGTTGATACCACGGCAAAGCACGACCTGCCCGCACAGGCGAATGCCTGCTTCGGCAAGGCGGTCAAGATAAGAGAGCACCTTGCCCGCGCGGCGGTTTTTCATCATATCACAGCGCAACTGCGGATTGGTGGTGTGCACCGATACGTTGACGGGAGAAATGCGCATTTTAATAATGCGGTCGATATCCTTATCGCGCAAATTGGTAAGCGTGATGTAGTTGCCGTGTAAAAAGGAAAGGCGCGCATCATCATCCTTAAAGTAAAGAGAGGGGCGCAAGCCCTTTGGGAGCTGATCGATAAAGCAAAAGATGCAGCGGTTGGCACAGCATTGCTTTTTATCCATTAGCGGCGTTTCAAACACAAGGCCGATATCATCGTATGTCCCTTTTTTTACGGTAACGGTAAAGGGAGTGCCGTTTCGCAAAAGAGATAACTCTACTGTTTCCTCTGCCAAATAAAAGCGGTAGTCAAGTACGTCGCTAATCTCATTGCCGTTGATGGCGATCAGCACGTCGCCCGCAAGCAGACCTGCTGCCGCCGCGCGTGAGCGCGGTTCAACCTCACATATTTGCACCATGACACATTCCCCCTTTTTTCTCTAATTGGTGCGTGGGCGCGGCACGCGCACTTCCATAACTTATATAGTATAACACATTCTTTTGTATTTGTCAAAAGATTGCGAGGAATATGTGAAAATGTATAAAGATGCAACACAATATGAAAAGCAAAAGTTCCAAAAACACCACCAAAAGTGTGTCTAATTGTAAACAATTTGTGTACAATAAAGTTGAAATGTGTGCTTTCTGTGATAAAATTTCACGTGGTGCTTGAACCCCCAAACCCTTGTGCCGCAAGGGCTGGGAGCAAGTGAGAGGTGCCGTGGCAAGCAGCGCTACATATTTATAATGTACGCGTGCGAGAATGGATAAGCAACAAAAAAACAAAATTTCCTATTGACAAGTTGCCAAAATTATCATAAAATTATGGTGTGAATTCGTCCTTACTGTACAAAATTGCCTATTTGCTGCAGTAGGATGCTTCCCAAAAAACAAAAAACAAAAAAGGAGAAAATTTATCATGAGAAAACAACTCAAAGTGCTTCTCTTGGTGGCAATGGTTGCTGTTCTGTTTGTAATGGCAATGATCGTTGGTTCCGCTACTGAAACAGAAGTAGCTGACGGTGCTGCCCTGGTAGATGCAGTTGCCAATGCTGAAGAGGGCGACACCATTAAGCTGACTGCAAACGTTACGTTGGATGCAGCGCTTGTCATTGACAAGCCCCTTACCATCGACGGTGGCGACTTCACCATCACTTCTACTTCTGCCGATTACATTTTTAAATTTGGCACCGACGGCGAGATTAACATTCAGGATGTTACTGCTACGTCGACTACTGCCGGCGCTTTCCAGATCATTACGGTAAACGGCACGTACATTCTTGATGACGTTAACCTAGATGTTGCAGGTTTGATTCTTAACCACACCGCTGCCAAGGGAAACGTGTTTGAGGGCGGCTACATTCTTAGAGTATCGAACTGCGTATGGACGTCTTCCGCAACAAATGCTCACCTGATTTCCCACCCCAAGCGCGCTGTTAACGAAGGCGTAGAGCCTGAGGAAGGCGAGTATCCTTGTGAGGCTACCTTTACAAAGGTTACCGTCAATGCGAATACCATTTATCACATTTTCAAGCTTGAGGGCGCTCGCGTTATTATTGACGGATGCACGGTCAATAACGCAAATACCGGCCGTGTATTTTATGCTGACACCTTCCCGTCGTACGTTACCATTCAATCTGAGGCCGGTCCCTCGCTGTTTAACGTTGGAGAATTTGTTGGCTGTGGCAATAAAGCATATGTAATTGAGATTGGTAGAGAAGGCGAGAACGATGACATTACGGTCAACGCTACCGCTTCTGTCTTCCACTTCAGAAGCTCTGCTCTTCCTCAAATTACAATTAATGGCGGTACGTATAACAGAACCGGTGACGACAAAATGATGTTCGAGTGCGGTCTTGGCACTACCCTTACAATCAAAGGCGCTACCTTTACTTCTACAGGCGCTGCTCCTTTATTTAATGGCTATTCGAAACCGCTCCTGGCAACATATATCTTTGAGAACTGCACGTTTGATATCGCCGGTAAAACCTTTGCCTCTCTTGCAAACGCAGTTGTGCTGACCTCCGGTTGCACAGGCTTGGATGCGAACGCAATGACCGTAAAATACGGCGGTGCAGATTACAAGCTGTACGCTGCAGGCAACGGCTTTGAAAACTCTGCTGCTGCAGGTGCTGGTCTTTACGTTGACAGCACGGTAAACGGCAGCGGCTTGCGCTTTGAAACCGTTATTTCCAAGGCTGCGATTGATAATATTGTTGCTACATTAAATGCAGCTATTGCAAAAAAGGAAGAAGTGGAAGTGGAAGAACTTGATCCCGAGCTTGCAATGACAGTGGCTAAACTTGAATTGAAATTCTACACCATCATCGCTCCCGTAGATTACGTGGCAAAGGCAGGCGGCGTATTTACCAAGGCTGCGCTTGATGCTGCTGATATTACGGGTACCAAGTACGTTGTAGTTGAGGCTGTAAACTCTCTTGCCGGTATTAACGCTGAGCGTTCGGAAGTAGACGCTGCAGGCGTAACCTACAGCGCAGCACTTGTTAACCTGAAGAGCTACACTCGTGGCTACGCAGCAGTTTCTATGATCGAGTACAAGGACAACACTGGCGCTACCGTTACTTACTACGGTGCTTTCAGCTCCGTTGACAATGTACGCTCTGCAAAGCAGGTTGCTGACAACGTGATCGCTGACGCAGCAAGTGACTACAACGTTGCTTGGAAGCCTGTAAGCGATCCCAAGGCGGCTGTTGTTGATAAGTACGCAACCGGTATCGTAGGTTAAGTTTAAGGGAGGAAAAAGAATATGAAAAAGATTTATGAAGCTCCTACCTCTGAGTTGATCTACATTGCATCTGCTGATATTATTACTGTATCTTTGATCGATACTGCTGCTGATGACTTCGGCGCAGAGATTACCGATATCGTAATCGGCTAATTGCAAAACAACTTCATAAAATGAGGTAATCAACCCCCGTGGAACAATCCTGTTCCACGGGGGCTTTCATTTTTTGGGGAATTTATTGGGTGAGTCAACAAAATGCGGGATGTTTTAATATTGCGTATAGGTGCAAATAAGATGTGCTATGATATGATACCCTGTAGGGACAGGCGTCCTCGACTGTCCGAGAAAGCAAAGGATAAAGAAAGCTTTGGATTAGCGGATAGATATTACGGTATGATCGGCAGGAGTGGTTTGGGCTACCAAATTTTGCGAGGATCAAATTCATTCCAAAACGGACAGTCGGGGACGCCTGTCCTTACAAAAAACAACAAGAACACAATTTGCATTCTTGGGATAGGGCATATGCCCGAAACTGAAATACCCCCCGCTATGCGAGGGGTATTGGGCTATTGGTTTGTTTTTTGTTATTTGTGATATTTTGTGCCCTGCAGGATGGACAGGCTACGGTATACCGTTTCAAGCAGCAGCACGCGCATCATTTGATGGGGGAAGGTCAGCTTTGATACCGAAAGCCGCATGGCGGCAGTTTTTTTAACGCTATCGGCAAGCCCATGCGAGCTGCCGATGATCAGCGTGAGATGCCCGCTTTGCTGCATGATAGTGGAAAGCTTGTCGGAAAGCTCCTCTGAGGAGAGCTGCCCGCCCTCTACGCAAAGCGCCGCCACATAGCTGCGCGGTGGTATCATGGAGAGTATTGCTTGTGCTTCCTTGTCAAGTGCCGTTTTGATCTCGGCGGGCGAGGGGTTTTCCGGCAGGCGGTATTCTTTTAGTTCTATCATTTCAAGCTTTGCCATGGTGGCAAGGCGTTTTTCGTATTCGGCAAGTGCGGCGCGCCAATAGCTTTCCTTTAAATTGCCAAGCGCGATCAAGCGAATATGTAGCATAGCGGTGCTCCTTTGTGGAATTTTACATGCGTAAGAAGGTATCTATGATAAAGAGATCTACCGCATCAATGAGAAAGGTCAGCACAAGCGGAAAAATAAAGGTAAGCATCCATTTTGAGCGCTCTTGTCTGTTTTTAGCGTCTTCAAGAAAGGCGATCTTTTTTTCGGCGCTCCAATCATCGGGCAGCTGCTCGTGCGTGATGCCGCTTCGGTAGAAAAAGCGATTATAGATAAGGTAAGCAAGCGTAAAACCAAGAAGCAGTAACAGGTACCCTATCATGCAAACAAACGAGTAAAAGGTTTGCTGCGATTGCTCGCCGAAGGAAAGCAGTACGCGGTAAACAGTGAAAAAAAGCAACGTGTTAATGCATAAAACAAGCAAATGTCGTTTGTTTTTGCCGCTTTTTTGCGGCTGGGGTGATGTTGCCATAAGGGCTCCTTTCTTTAGGGAATTTTCGGGAGGGGGAACCCCTCCCCTACGGAGAACAATGTGCGAACAAGGCGCGCTTTGGGAAATGCGGTGGGGAAGCGCTTATATGACGGCTATGGCGCCCTCGGGGCGAATGGTAAGCGTCATGCAAGCGTTCTTGCCGAATACGGCGTTCATCATTGCGGCAAATTCTTCTGCGTTGTCTTGTTTTGTAAATGCCTGCACGGTGCCGGCAAAGCCGCCGCCGTGTACGCGCCATGCGCCTTCTTTGTTCTCTAAAAAGCGCTCGGCAAGGCATAGGGCAAGGGAAAGCCCTTGCTCGGCTACATTTTTAGTGGTATACACATTTTGCAAATAGCAAAACGAGGATCTACCCGAGGCACGCACAATTTCAAAAAACAGCTCAAGATCGCCCGCGGCAAGTGCCGCTTTTCCTGCCGCAACGCGGCGGTTTTCCCCAAAAAAGTGCAGTGCGCGCAGCACGGCACGGTCGCCCACGCTTTCGCGCAAGCGCGGCAATGTGGCAATGACCGTTTGCTCGCTTACCTCACTTAAAACAGCCTTGCCCATAGCCGTTGCCACTGCCTTCATTTCGGCGGGAACTGCCGCATAATCGGGGGTGAGGTCGGCATGGTTGCCGCCCGTGTTCACAATAGAGAGTACGTAGCCTCTTTTGGCAAGGTCAAACGTAAGATCTTCTACCACAGGGTGCTTGGCATCAGCAAAATCAATGGCAACGATGCCACCAACGGCGCACGCCATTTGATCCATTAAGCCGCAGGGCTTGCCAAAAAACACGTTTTCAGCATACTGCGCGATGGTAGCGATCTCCTTGTTATCAACGTTGCCGTTGTTGTAGAGATGATTTTGAATGTTACCGATCATGACCTCAAACGCCGCAGACGAGGAAAGCCCCGAGCCCTTTGGCACGTTCGAGGTGGTATATGCCACAAATCCCCCTACACGGTGTCCGTTTTTTTGAAATCCATGGCACATGCCTGCAATCAGGGCATCGGATTTTGAAAAATGTGCCTCGCGTGGGGAAGTAAAGTCGGAAATATCTACCACGTCCTCGGGGTAACCCTCGGAGGTGACACGCACAACGGTGTCATTTGTGGCGGCAGCCACGGCAATAATGTCAAGGTCAACTGCCGCGGCAAGCACACAGCCGTGATTGTGGTCGGTGTGGTTGCCCAAAAGCTCGCTGCGCCCCGATACCGAAAATACGCGCACGTGATGCGCTTTTCCGTAGAGCCCTTCAAAGGCGGCAACGGCTTTTTCATAGCGCGCACGTTGCTGTGGCAGTGCTTTTTTGCCGTAAAGTGTTACAAGGCGCGCGTCTATGCCGCCGCCTTGTAAAAAGCCGATCATTTCGGAGGTGTTCATCGTTTTTACCTTTCGTTATTCAAGCCCCATTTGTCCGAGAAGCTTGCGATTAAATTCCTCTGCTGTGTTGTAGCCCATTTTCTTTTGGCGGTTGTTCATTGCCGCGATCTCAAGAATAATGGCAAGGTTGCGTCCGGGCTTTACGGGGATGGTGATAGAGGGCACCTCGTTACCGAGAATGTCCATGGTGTGCGTGTCAAGCCCCAGACGGTCGTACATCTTACCCTGCACCCATTGCTCAAGATTGATCACAAGGTCAATGCCCTGCGAATCCTTAACGGCACCCATACCGAAAATGCGGCGCACGTCAATGATGCCGATGCCGCGCAGCTCTACGTAGTGGCGGATGATGGGCGGTGCCGTTCCCACCAACGTTTTGGCGGAAACGCGCTTGATTTCAACGGCATCGTCGGCAATCAGTCGATGGCCGCGCTTGACAAGCTCGATAGCGGTTTCACTCTTACCAACGCCCGAGTCACCCAGCAGCAAAAGTCCCTCGCCATACACCTCTACCAGCACGCCGTGCCGCGTAATGCGGGGGGCGAGCTGTACGTTGAGGTAGGCGATCAGTGCCGCCATAAATTGGCTTGTTTTTTCCTTTGTGGAAAGAAAGGGAACGCCGTAACGCTCAGCCGCATCCCTCATGATATCAAAGGGTGTGAGTGACGAGGTGATAATGACCGCAACGGGCTTTTGTGCAAAGAAGGATTCTATTTTTTGGTTTCGCGCCGCCTCCTCACATTTTGCAAGGTAGCGATATTCCGCAACGCCCACGATCTGAATACGGGTGTGCTCAAATTCATCCAAAAACCCCGTGAGTGCAAGGCCGGGACGGTCTACCTGCGTGTTGGAAATGATAATCTCCTCGGCGTCGCCCGACACACAGATGGGGTCAAGGGAGAGCTCCTTTATGAGTGATGCAAGCGAGATGCTGTAAATTTCCTGCATGATAATTCTCCTTTGCAAAAGTCAAGTGCTGCATCTGAACGGTGCATATACTATGGCGTTTTTTTGCGCCATGTATTCATACTTATTATCATTATAACACAGTTTTTTGTGATTGCATAGAGGATTTTTCTGTTTTTTTAGAAAAGGTTTTATGAAGGCGCGGTAAATTCACAAAATCTTCACAACTATATTTTATAATGAACGTATGATTTGTTTTTGATCCGATGATCGGAAAAGGAGTGGATTATGAAACGTATGACGCGCATTTTGGCATTTTTGCTGGCGGCAATGCTGTTGCTTATCAGCTTGACCTCCTGCTCGGCGGCAAGCCCCGTTTATGCCTCTCCCCGTGCGAAAAGAGTGGTTGCAACCGTGGGTGACGTCGAGATCCTTTATGAGGAGCTGTATTTCATTACCATGCATTATATTGAGGAGCTGAAGCGTGCATATGGCGAAAATGCGCTCGATGACGAGGCGCGCCGCAATGATCTGAATGCTTTTGTGTGGGCAAGCCTTGTTTCGCGCGAAACGGCACTCATTTCTCTTGGCTACGAATACGGTCTTGATGTGCACAAGGGTGACATTGCCGACAGCGTGCAGGAAATTATGGATAGCGTTATCGAGGAAAACTTTGAGGGCGACCGAAAGGCGTATATTGAGGACCTTGCAAAGACGTATATGACCGATCATTACGCGCGTCAGTTTTTTGGTGTGGAAAACTATCTTGCCAACAGCATCGTGATTGAAATGGCAGAGCGTGGCGAGCTTGTAACCGATGAGGCTACCGTTCTTGAAACGCTCAATAGCGACAAGTTTATTCGTACCATGCACGTGTTTATCAGCAACTCAAACAAGCTGTATACCGATGCCGAAAACCGCGCGCACGCGGCAGAAATTCAGGCAACGATCGCCGCTTGCGGCGATAACGATGCACGCTATGAAGCAATGTGTGATGCCATTGGTGGCAAGTACAACAACGACTTTGGCGATCCGCTTGCTAAGGGATACTACTTTACCTATGGCGAGATGGATGAGGCCTATGAAAATGCCGCGTTTGCGCTGGCAGAGTACGGTGTGAGCGATGTGGTTCAAACCGATGACGGGTATTACATCATCATGCGCTTGCCAAAGGATGCGGCATATATTACCGAGAATCTTGAAGCTCTCAGGGACAAGTCTTACTTCGTTACCTTAAACCAAAAGGTGGATGAGAAGCTTGCTACTATGACGCTTACCAAAACCAATTTTGGTGAAAAGCTTGTGCTTACTGAGCTTGCACCCATTGATCCTGATGGGGGCAACCAACTGATCGTTATTGGTGCGATCGTGGCAGGTGTAGTGCTTGTGGGTGGCGGTGCTGTGTGGCTTCTTAAAACACGCAAAAAACGCAAATGACATCAAAAACAAATAGCGTTAGGGGCTATTTTCGTTTGAAAGGAGATTTCCTTGATGGAAACCTTGCTTGAATATTTGTTCCTGTTTTGCACCTGTGCTACGGCGGGGTGGTGCCTTGAGGTGGTGTATCGCGCATTTCGGCACCATAAGGTAGTCAATCCCGGCTTTTTGACGGGCTGCTGCCTGCCGATCTACGGCATGGGTGGTACAATACTTTACTTTCTTTCGGAATTAAAATTCCGCTCACTTCCAAATGAATATGTGCGCGTTGCCGTGATACTGCTGATCGCTATGGTGATCATGACGCTCATCGAGCTTGTGGGTGGGCTTATTGCGGTAAAATATTTCCGTGTGCGCCTTTGGGATTACTCGGGGGAGTGGATGAATTTTCAGGGTGTGATCTGCCCCAAGTTTTCCCTGATCTGGGGGCTGGTGTGCGCCGTTTATTACTTCCTGATCTATCCCTTTATGCACGGTGTTGCCGTGCGCGTGATCGAGTTGCCGTTGCTGATCCTTGGCATTGGTGCTTATGTCGGCATTTTTGTGGTCGATCTTGGGCATTCTCTGCGCGTGATGCAGCGTCTGCGCAATTATGCATCGCAAATGCGTACGCACATTAATCTCGACCAGCTCAAGGCAAACGCCAAGGAGCATTTTCGCCGCGAGCTTGGCAAAAAGCGTCCGTTTAATTTCTACCGCATGATCAATTTCTATATGAGCGATGTGCACGGTTACCGTGACCAGATCAACCGCAAGTGGGGTAGTAAGCATGAAAAATAAGGCCGTAGATTATACGCTTTTTGATGAGGTCTGCTGCGAGGTGATCACGGCGGGCAGATACGAGGAGATGAAGCGTTATATCTCTCATTCCGATATTACCGTATACCAGCATTGCCTTAAGGTGGCGCGGCTTGCCTATACCATGGCGGCAAGCAAAAGAAAAACAAAGTGCGATCTGCGCGCGCTTGTGCGCGGCGCTCTGCTCCATGATTACTATCTTTACGACTGGCACGACCCGAATAAGGGCTTTCGCTGGCACGGATTTAAGCACCATCGCTTTGCGCTTGCCAATGCCGAGCGCGATTATACGCTCAGCAAAAAGGAGAAGCATATCATCTACACGCACATGTTTCCGCTTACCTTTTGGTGTGTGCCGCGCTGTCGCGAGGCGTGGTACGTAACGATTGCCGATAAGCGTGTGGCAACCGAGGAAACGATGAAGAAATATCGCGACAAAAAGAAGAAAAAAGCATAACGCTCCGGCGCTGCTCCCAAGCGATACCTTGGGGGCAGTGCTTTTTTATCTTGTGTGGGGGATAACTTTTTCTTTAAAGTGCAGGTCGGGTGCTTGATTTTGTTTTTTTTATATGCTATACTATACTATGTATAACTATCTTTACGCTTGTTAAGGAGAACTTTTATGGAACGCGTTTCTAAAACAAATTATTATCTTGATATCGCCCAAACGGTTGCGGAGCGTGCAACCTGCTTGCGCCGCAAGTTTGGTGCCATTATCGTGAAAAATGATGTGATCGTTTCCACGGGCTACAACGGCGCACCGCGCGGCAGAAAAAACTGCAGCGATCTTGCTTACTGCCAGCGCGAAAAGCTGGGCATTCCGCGCGGAGAGCGCTACGAGCTGTGCCGCTCTGTGCATGCCGAGCAAAATGCCATTATCGCAGCACCCCGTGAGCAGATGCTGGGCGCTACTTTGTATATGGCTTGCATTTCGCCCGAGGACGGATCGCTGTTTGCGGGCTGTAACAGCTGCATGATGTGCAAGCGCGTGATCCTCAATGCGGGCATCGAAACCGTTGTGGTGCGCGACACGCCTACGGAGTACCGTACCATTCGCGTGGCAGATTGGGTGGAGGATGACGATTCGCTTTCCGGAAAATTTGGGTACTGATAGATGAAACGTCTGATACTTTTGTTGCTTGCGCTTCTTCTTACCTGTACCGCGTGCAAAGCTAACGAGCATACCGCTTTTTTGCTGGATGAGGACGGCTATGGCTGTACCGATACCGAAACGGGGATCCACTATACGGCGCTGCCCCTTTCCTTTGAGCCTGCCAAGGTCGCAGCGGTGCGCGGGGTATATGCCGAGAAGGGGTCCGAGTACACGCTGACCTATTACGAAATCCCAACGCTTGATCCCGCGGTGTATCTTGGCGACAGTGAGCGCGGTGTGTGGTGTGCGACGGAAACGCTGCCCACACCCGAGGCGCTGACGCCCACGGCGCTTCTCGTTTGCGAGGAGCAGGCGGTGAGCGTAGAGATTTATCGTTTTTCGGCAGGCACAGATGATGCTGTTATTGCAGAGATCTTAACGCTTTGGTTTGAGGGCGAGGCGACAGAAAAGCCTGAGGGCGCGCGCAGCTTTACGCGCCGCATCAAGCTGCAATCTGCCGAGCTGCCAAATATCTATTATTGCTTTGATTATTGCATGTGGGGCGAAAGCGCATATTTTTATGAGATCTTTTCGGGGCGCACGGTGGCTGTGCCCGACGCGCTTGCAGAAAGATTTGTAGAGAAATAAAGGAGAGGTCTATGCCAAGCGTAGCGGAATTTGTATTGCAAGCAAAGGAAAATATCGAAGCGCCCCATGTGCGGCGCGTGCTGTTTGTGTGCACGGGAAACACCTGCCGTTCACCCATGGCAGCGGCTCTCTTCAATCATATGTGCAGTCTTAGGCCGTCTGCGGACAAGCAGGAAATGGTAGCCGCTTCGGCAGGTCTTCATGCTCCCGAGGGCGCACCTATCTCATCAAATGCCGCCGCGGTGCTTGAGGATGCCGGCGTGGAACGCGCACACTACGCGGCGCACCGCGCCCGTAACGTGACCGAGGATATGATAGTCGAGGCGGATGAGGTTATTGCCTTGACTGGCGGCCATGCGATGGAGCTGATGATGCGCTATCCCGCGTATGCCGCCAAGATCCACACGCTCTCCTTTGATATTGCCGACCCGTACGGCGGCGATAAGGATGCTTACCAAGCGTGCCTTGATATGCTTTCTTACGCCATTACGGTGCGCTATTTTTCGAGCGAGGGAAAAGCATGAGGGCAGTGAGAGTAGAAAAAGAGCATCTTGCGGGCATTGCGGCGCTTGAGGCGCAATGCTTTAAAGAGCCTTGGAGCGAGGGGGCGCTGGCGCTTTTGTTGCGTGAGGATGCGTTTGGCTTTGCTTGCCTTGATGATGAGGGCAGTCCCGTGGCTTATGCCGGTATGTTTACCGTACTTGATGAGGGGCAGGTTACCAATGTTGCAACCGACCCGGCTTTCCGCCGTCAAGGGCTTGCTGACACGGTGCTGGCTGCCCTGCTTGCTGAGGCGCGCTGGCGCGCGCTTGCTACCGTTTCTCTTGAGGTGCGCGAGAGCAATCTCGGTGCCATCTCTCTTTACGAAAAGCACGGCTTTGCGGTGGTTGGCAAGCGCAATCATTTTTATAAGGATCCGCGTGAGCATGCGCTTGTTATGCTCTGCAATTTGTAAACATAGGTGAAAGTAATGTATATTTTGGGAATGGAAACCTCCTGCGACGAAACCTCCGTTGCCGTAGTGCGTGCCGAGGGGAACGCACTTAAGATAGAGGCCAATATCGTGGCTTCACAAATAGAAACGCATCGCCTTTACGGCGGTGTTGTGCCCGAGATCGCCAGCCGTGCGCATATCGAGGCGATCACAAATATTACTACCGAGGCGCTTGGTGCGGCGGGGATAACGCTTAAGGATATCGGCGCGGTTGCAGTGACCGCATTTCCCGGTCTTATCGGTGCACTTCTGGTGGGGGTAAATTTTGCAAAGTCCTTTGCGTACGCAAACGACCTGCCCCTTGTTGCGGTTAATCATATCAAGGCGCACGTGGCAGCCTCTTACCTTGGCGAAAATCCCCCCAAGCCTCCGTTTCTCGCGCTTGTGGTGTCGGGTGGGCATACGTCGCTGTTTGACGTGACCGATTATACCGATTTTCACGAGATCGGTGCTACGCGCGACGATGCCGCAGGCGAGGCATTTGATAAGATCGGGCGCGTGATCGGCTTGCCTTATCCCGGCGGTGCGGCACTTGACCGTCTTGCGCGCGAGGGAAATGTCGGGGCGATCAAATTGCCCTCTCCCGCGCTGGGTGGCGAAACGCTGGATCTTTCCTTTAGCGGTCTGAAAACGGCGGCACTCAATTATATCAATCACTGTCGGCAGCAGGGCATAGAGGTGCCGCGTGCCGATCTTGCCGCATCCTTTACCGATGCTGTGGTTGAGGGCCTTGCCCGCAAAACCGAGCAGGCGCTTGACCAAACGGGGCATAGCACCTTGGTTATGGCAGGCGGTGTTGCCGCAAATTCACATTTGCGCGCGCGCCTTGAGGCGCTTTGCAAAAAGCGCGGCGTAACCTTTACCGTGCCGCCCGTTTCACTTTGCGGTGATAACGGTGCTATGGTTGCGGCGGCGGGCTATTTTGAATACCGCAAGGGGAATTTTGCCGACGTATCACTCAATGCCTCGGCGCTTGATCATATTGAGGCGTGAACGGCTGTACCTTTTATCGGGTGTGAGTGCTTGCGGCGGTTTTCCACAAGAGTTTTCCACAAGGCTGTGGAAAAACTGTTTAATTCGAGATTTTATGCAGTCGAATGCAGGCGAATTGTGTAAAAAAATCCCCTTCAAAGCCTTGTGCTATATGGAAAAATGGGATTTTCTGTGGAAAAGTATGTGGGAAATGTGGATAACTTTTCCGTGGGACAACCTGTGGAAAACCCCAAAAATAGGAAAATTTGGGCGCGGAACAATCGCTTTATGAAGGCACAGGCGCCTGCAAAGCTTGAAATTTGATACTGTGAGGATGATTATGGAAAAGCAAAAAAAATCCAAAATGCGTGAGATTGGCGTGGGCGAGGTCAGCCCTGCGGTGATCAAGAGATTGCCGCGCTATTTCCGCTATTTGCGTGAGCTTATTCGCAACGGAAAAATGCGCGTGAGTTCAAGCGAGCTTGCCGCCCTTATGCATGTAACGGCATCTCAGATCCGTCAGGATCTCAATTGCTTTGGCGGCTTTGGTCAGCAGGGCTACGGGTATAACGTGAATTATCTGTATGCAAAAATTTGCGAAATTTTGGGTGTTGGAGAGGGCTTCAATGCCATTGTGATCGGCGCGGGTAATCTTGGAAAGGCGCTGGTGCGCAGCCCGATGTTTGAGAAGCGCGGTGTCAATATTTTGGGGCTTTTTGATGTGGATCCCGGCGTGATCGGGCAGACTGTTGGTGACGTAAAGGTATATGCTTTGTCGGAGCTTGAAAATTTCTGCGCGCATCATGCGGTGGATATTGCGGTCCTCACCCTGCCCAAAAATTGTGTTGGTGACATTGCCGAGCGCCTTCTCGGTGTCGGCATCCCCGGTATTTGGAACTTTACCGGCAGCGAATCCGATGCATTTGGCTCAGAGGCTGTGATCGAGAATGTGCATATCGGTGATTCACTGATGACGCTTTGCTATGAGCTGCGTTGCAGAGACCTTGCACCTGAGGAGGAGAAGGACAACTATGAAGCTTGAATTTGTTTACGGAAGCCGGGTCTTGGTTTTGCCCGCAAGCGTAACGGAGGCTTCTGCCAACGCTACCGCCAACGACTGGCGTGTGCTTTGTGCCTTTGCGAAGGATCAGACGCTGTGCCAATCGCTTCCCGAGGGCATAGATGCGGTTGTAAGGGAGCTTTCTCTTACCGCGGCGGCGGTGGAAGCCTCGCTTGCCTTTTGGCGTGGCGCGGGTGTGATCACGCAAACGGCAGAAAAGGGAAATGAGAACAAAAAGCAGGGCGCCGAAAAGGCGATAAAGCCCACTAAGGCGGCAAAGCCCGTGCCCGACCGTGGATTGCCTACGTACAGCACCGAGGAGCTTGCCGATATCGTAGAGGGAAACAAGGACTTTGGCGCACTGATCGCCGCTTGTCAGCAGACCTTTGGTAAGATATTCAATACTGCAGAGGTAAATATTATTGCAGGTCTGACCGATTATTTGGGGCTTGAGGGCGATTATATCCTGCTTTTGCTTTCGCACTGCGTGCGCATGGAGAAAAAATCGTTACGTTATGCAGAAAAAACAGCCCTGTCGCTGCATGATGACGGCATTACCGATGCTACCGCCCTTGAGGAGCGCTTGCAGCGTATTGAGATGATGGCAAGCGCAACAGGTAAGATCCGCACGGTATTTGGTGCTTCGTCACGTGCCCTGACAGCCAAGGAAAAGAAAATGATCGAGCAGTGGGTGTGCGTGATGAAATACGATATTGAGGTGATACGCCTTGCGTACGACGCCACGGTAGATGCTATCCAAAAGCCCTCGTTCTCTTATGCCAATACCATTCTTGAGCGCTGGTATGCTGCAGGCTATAAGACCGTTGCGGACGTGAACCGCGCCATGGAAGAATATCGCCGACAAAAGCTTGGCGGCAGCAGCTTTGATGCAGATGATTTCTTTAGTGCCGCTCTTAAAAATACATACGGAGAAGTATAAGAATGGGATATAATCAGGAAAACTACAAGCGTATACGTGAGGAATACCGCACGAAGTATTTGCGCGCGTATGAGGAAGCCAATCGGCGCATGGCAGAGGTGCATGCAAAATCTCCTGAAATTGCCGCCATTGACCGTGAGCTTTCTATGGCGGGTGCTGAGATCGCGCTTGCCGTGATCGGAACGGGAGAGGGGTATAAGGAAAAGCTTGCCGCGGCAGAGCAAAAGAACCTTGCCTTGCAGAAAAAACGCGGCGTGTTGCTGCAAAAGCTGGGATATCCCGCTAACTACACCTTGCCCCCCTATGAGTGTCCCAAATGCAAGGATTTTGGCTTTGTAGATACCAAAATGTGCGATTGCATGCGCCGCGAGCTGGTGATGGCTGCCTACGAGAGCTCGGGGCTTGGTGAGCTGATGCGCACGCAATCCTTTGCCTCCTTTGATCTTTCCTTTTACAGCGCGGAAAACGGCGACCGTTCAAGAATGCAATACAATCTTGATTTTTTGAAAAGATACGCGGAAGATTTTGATATGCAATCTGATAATCTACTGTTCTTTGGCGCTACGGGTCTTGGAAAAACGCACCTTTCCACCTCTATTGCGCGCCGTGTGATCGAGCGCGGATACGATGTATATTATACAAGCGCGATCGGCATGTTTTCGGATTTTGAGCATGCGCGCTTTGGCAGCGGCGCAGAGCGCGCCGCAGCAGAGCCCACGCGTTATATTGATTGCGATCTTTTGATTCTCGATGACCTTGGCACAGAGGTGATCAATCAATTTACGACCTCATGCCTTTACATGATTTTAAATAACCGCATCAATTTAAAGCGGCCCACAATCATCAATACAAATTTAACAGGCAAAGAATTGCAGGCAAAATATGCCGATCGTATTGCCAGCCGCCTGTTCGGTGAATTTAAGCCCTTGCAGTTTGTTGGTGTTGATGTGCGTCGACGCAAGCTGATGGCGAAATAATTATTGTGATCTATACTGCATAAAAAACACGGGATACGCCCAAAATAAGCGTATCCCGTGATTTTTTTGAAAGGCGGAAGGATTTATGCAAGCAACCAAGGATACGATCACCGAGGAGAGCTTTCTCGGTGCGATCTATAAGGGTGCCAAAATGGGCGCCGATTCCATCATTAACCTCTTACCTAAAGTAAAGGATGACGCATTGCGCAGTGCAATGACCATGCAGCTTGACGGTTATGAGAAATATGCCGCACGCGCCGCCAAGGCGCTTGAGCGCCGCGATGTAGCGCCTAAGGAGGATAATGTTATGGTACGCATGTCAGCCAAGGTTGGTATGGCGATCAATACCATGATCTCCTCTGATACAGGGCATATCGCGGAAATTATGATTGGTGGCTCGAATATGGGTATTACCGATATGACCAAGCTTGTCAACAATTATAAGACAACCGACAGCGAGGCAGTACGCCTTGCGCGCGAGATCATTGCGTTTGAGCAGCACAACATTGAGATCCTCAAGCGCTATCTTTAAAAGAAAAAATGCTCTGCCGAAGCAGAGCATTTTTTATGTTTTTTAAATCTTTTTGATCAGATTTTGCGCGATCAGATCCTCGGTGGACTGATAGTCGGCAAGGTACTTTTGTGCGGTGAATTTGGGGTTCTTTACAAGCTCGGTCTTCCCGGCGAGCATTTCGATCAGTTCAAGACCCCACTTTACGCTGCGCTTAGAGGTCAGACGCAGACGGCAGGGAACGGTTTCGTATTTCTTTGCCGAGCCAACATCGGTAATGTTGTACTTGGATTCCTCAAGCTCTGCCGGGTTGATCGCCAGGAACAGGCAAAGCGTTTTACCGCGAATGGCAAACTTGGCAAGCTGTGTTCGACCGGACTTGAAGGACTCATAGCTCCAGCTTACGCGTGCGTTGACCTTTTTGTAGGAAAGCAGCGCGTTCTTCAAGATCTCATAGCGCTCCTGTACGTCAGCAGGTGCTTGGATCATGCGTGCGGTGAAGGACTTTTTGTAGGTGGAATATACAATGTTGCCGGTAGCATCGGTTTCGGCGATCACCAGCTTTTCAGCGCCGGAGCTATCCTCTACCATGGTATTTACAATAGTGCCGGGCGCTTCCTCAACAACAGGAGCCTCTTCAACAACGGGAGTCTCTTCAACAACAGGAGTTTCCTCAACAACGGGAGCCTCTTCAACAACGGGAGCCTCTTCAACAACGGGAGCCTCTTCAACAACAGGAGTCTCTTCAACAACGGGAGCTTCCTCAACGACAGGAGCCTCTTCAACAACAGGAGCCTCTTCAACAACAGGTGCCTCTTCAACAGCGGGAGCTTCCTCAACAACGGGAGCTTCCTCAACAACGGGAGCTGCTTCAGCAACAGGTGCCTCCTCAACAACGGGAGTTTGCTCGACAACAGGGGCTGCTACTGCGGGCTTCTTCTTTGCGTTTGCTTTGGCAGCCTTTGCAGCCGCTTCTTTTTTCTTTTGACCGCTGAGGGTCGCAATGCATATAATAATGGAGATCAGCAACGCACCTGCGGCGGCGCACAGGAAGATAAACTGTTTATCGGTCACGTAGCCGATATAGGGGAGAATGGGGAGAATTGCGTAGTGCTTCATTCTTGCCTTGTGCTTTGCAGACTTAGCGATGGTAATGATCAAAAGCAATGCTGCAAGGCCGAACATAGCACCTGTAACGATCCAGCTGTAGTAAGCAATTTTTACAATACCCAGCGTGCTGTTTTCAATGTTTGCAACGTATTTGTTGCCATCCATATTGGAGATAACAAATTTGCCCTCGGTAGCGTTTACCACAACAGGTGTTTCTTCGGTCACGGTCCAACCGCAATATACGCCAACAGCGTTGCCTGTATAAGCCACAGCGTTTTCGGCAGCGCCGTCATTGCCGTATACAGTGCCTGCATATGCGGCATAAACGCCGCCTGCAACTGTGGGTGTTCCCGAAAGATAAAGCTTGCCGGTGCCATGGTTTTGAATGGCATAGGTGTCATTTGAAACGATGCGGCCGCTATTGACCTTCAAACTGCCGCCCCGCATAACGATGGGGGATTTTTGTGTGACTCCCTGTACCGTTATGATTCCCGAATTGGCCTCAGTAGCGGTGTTGGTAATCGTTAAAGTGCCGGTGGAAACAGTAAGCGGAGCTTTTACATAAATATAGTAACCGTTGGTATCAAGTGTATAGGTTCCACCGATTTCCAAGCCCTCTTCAACGTTAACTGAGCAGAGTAATTTCAGCGTTGCGCCCTCGTTTTGCTGTGCCTTGGTTACTGCATCTGCAAAGGTTTCAAACGTGTTTGTTTCTTCACCTACAGTAACCTCTGCTACTTCGGTTGCGGCTGAAGCCGAAACGCCAAGTAAGGTAAGCATGGTGAAAACCATACACAGTGTTAGGAAACATACAAGAAGCTTTTTCATTTGGTGATCCTCCTAAATGTAAATTAACTGTTTAAATGTAAAAAACTGCTTCGTTTGCATCAATATTGCATACCGTTTGCAGCTTTTTTCATTATTAGTTGATTTATTATAACATGTTTTTTTCAAAAATGGAAGAGGATTTTGTGAAAAATATGAAGAAAATTCCTGTTTATCATGAAAAAAAGCCTGTTTTTTGCCCAAAATGTATATTTTTATTGTTGAAATTCAAAAAATGCAAATACGCCGACAACGGTAGCAGGTTTTCGTTGTTTTTGGTGTGTTTTAAATGAAAAAGCCCCCGCAGCGCCGCTGAATTGCAACGCGCGGGGGATATGCTTATTATTTAGAGAAGCCGTGAATAAAGACGTTTGTGTCTGCCGAGCAGATGTCGCCGCCGATCACGCGCCCACGGTAAATGAGCAGGTTAGCCAGAACCGTGCCGTCATAGTTGCCGTAATTGGTAACAGTGTAGGTGTATCGCTCTACCGTGCGAGAAGCGTAACTTGAAAGATCCAGCCCCTGTCTTCTTTGCAACTCATTGTAGGATGCAAAAACCTTGTCAAACTCGGCGGGAATGGTTACTGTGGTGCTCTCAACAGGAGTGGCATCCACCTCCCAGCCGAATTGCCCAAGAAACGCCATGCGATCCTCGTTGGTTTTGATCTTATCATAGGAGATTGTTTGTGCTTCACTGTCTGCTTGTGCCGAAACAGGTTGTAGCTCCGGCACAAATGCAATCAGCGCGATCAGTGTTGCCAGTGAAAGGCAAACCACGCCTAAAAAACGTATAGTACTCGCACGCATCGAATAGATAAACATATATCAAAGCCTCCTTGCCGTATATTCCTATCCGTTACACTATACGTATCAGTGGCAATGAATATGACCTTGCGGCCTCATTTCTTTGTTTTTGGCGGCAAAAAATAAAAGATGCGGTACGGATAAAAAAGGACACCAAGCGGTGTCCTTTTCTGTTTTTGTGTTTGGCGACTGAAATAGATGACATTAAAACAATGCGATTAAAAGAAAAATAGCTGTGGGCAATAATGCAATAAATATCGTAACAAGAAGCTCTCCTTTTGCCCATCGTACAGTTTGATTCGGAAGATGCTTTTTTAACTTTCTTAATCCGTACAGCGTAAAGTTTGAAACTTCGACAACATATTCTCTTTTCCTTGCGGGTGCTACGGTAATAGTTATGTGTGCTGCACGGAAATTAAATCTTGAAAAATGCGTTGCATTATATTCTACTGCTTTTATATCTTCCCACGGAATAAAAGTATTATCTAGGTATAAGCCTTTTTGTTCAACGACCGCTATTGTTTTTCCAAATATAAATTTGCTGCAAACAGACAAAAGAAACAAAGGCAATATAAATGCCGCAATTGTCGGCAAAGCTTCGGTGGTAATATTCCAAAGAAGATGCCACGAATTCCAAATCGAAATATTTTGCTTTTCACATTCCAAAATGAATATCATCGGAATAATTGGGGGAAGTGTGGCAAGAAAAACATACAAAATAAAATTAAAGTACTGCCTTCTAATTTTTGTTCCGTCGATGTGATTTAAGTCCGGAACATTTTTGTTTGGGCTTTTGCTTTTAAGATATGATAAAAATTTGGGTAAATTCTCTTTTTGTGAGTCGATAGCCAAAACTTTAGGAAAAGCGGTTATTCGACAGGGTGCACCTTCATTGAAACTAATATCTATTACGTGCTCATTCAAAAAAATATTTTTCTTGATCTTTACGGCGTTTATATCCAAGGGAACACGAATCGTATCTGTAACGGTCTTGCCTGATACCAATGCAATTAAAAGAACCTTTTCTGTAAATCCAAAATACCCATAGTATTGTCTTCCGCCTTGCACAAGTAAACCATATATCGGGTGCATAAGGGTTTCACCATTTTTAAGCATATCCGTAAGGGCTTGAATCATACGTTCTTTAGCCGTCATTTTTCCACCGCCTTTCGTTATCATTTTCGTCGGCTATCAAGCCACTTGTAATAATCCTCTAACAGCTTTTTGTTTTTATCAAAATCAAGCATTTCTATCTTTTTCTCATTGATCTCATACGCCTTTTGAATAATCTCGTAAGCGTATTGCTCGTCCTTGTTTTTCGGGGGATTTTCGAGAAAAGACAGTTTGCATCGCAGTAGAGTTAGTTTTACTTGATAGTATGGTTTTAGATTTGGCATTTCCGTTCTCCTTTCGGGTGGTAAACACATTATACCGAAAAGGAACGGGAATGCAAGAAAAATTTTTGAAAATTATTTGTTGAGATTATTATACTATATTTTTCGAGAAATGTAAAGTGATTTTTGGTAGGGGAGGGGATTGCTCCTCCCGAAAAAATCGAACAAAAAAGCGGGAGCACCAATATGCTTCGCCTTGCTCGGCGTCAAGTTTGCTACGCAAACATTGGGCGCTCCCCTACCGAGATTGGCGGCGAGATTTCGTAGGCTACAACCTCGCCCTTACGACATATTCGTGAAAATGCGAATCTAATTCTGCGTCGCTTCGCGGGCACTAGGGTATTCGCGCGTTGCGCGAAGATTTTTGCTCGCGGCTCTTGTGAGCAAGCTCCCATCGCTTTGCTCGCAAAATGCGAACCTAATTCTGCAACGCAAAGCGTTGCGTAGCAACGTTTCGAAGCGTTAGTGCCCCAGCCAAAAGACAAGAAAAGCACCCCTTTTGGGGTGCCTTGTCCTTTGTGTTTGGCGACCGAAATAGACGACATATCATTTTTCGGACTTTTTACAAGATGCTTTGCTTTTAATGAAAAAAGATATTTTTTGTGTCTTGCATTAAGGTTTCGAACTCAAACGAGAATTATTGAGTTAATAACCGTTTCACGCATTCTATCAGTTCATTTTCTTCTTTTGTTTTTGACACAAACAAAACTGCACAGACGGTAAATATAATAATAAATGCAAATATATCTTTAGCAAAAATAATATCAAACAAGCCAATCAGCAAAACGAACACTAAAATCGGGCAATAATATGTATACCCTTGGACAAGTCGCTTTCCGTTTTTCTCTTTTATTTTGACGTTTATCCACGCTTTAGCTCTTTGTAAATCATAATGTCTATTACGTTCACCGGTTTCGTAATAACCTGTAAAACCATTTTTACGGGAATATAAATGCAATCCTTTTCGAGGAGATGTATAGTCTTTAAATATATTCCACGAAGAATGTTGTTCCCATTCATAATAAGACGAAATACGGTGTTGGATTTCATCAACTGTTAAAGAAGTTTCAAATTCAAAAAAGCGCATTCTCTCACCGCCTTTCTGTGATCAGTATATCATAAAATTGGGGAGATTGCAAGGCGTTTGCGGGGAATTGGGGTGGGGATTCGCATACTCAACTCAATTGTAGGAACAGGCGTCCCGACTGTCCGTTTTGGGCACTAGGGTACTCGCCTTTGGCGAGGATTCGCACGCTCTGCGCCTGGTGTGCAAGCACCCCGATCTCCGAGCGGCGAATACGAACCTGATTCTGCGTCGCTTCGCGGGCACTAGGGTATTCGCGCGTTGCGCGAAGATTTTTGCTCGCGGCTCTTGTGAGCAAGCTCCCATCGCTTTGCTCGCAAAATGCGAACCTAGCTCCACAACGCTTCGCGTTGCGTAGCAACGTTTCGAAGCGTTAGTGCCCCAGCCAAAAGACAAGAAAAGCACCCCTTTCGGGGTGCCTTGTCTTTTGGCTGGGGCACTAGGATTCGAACCTAGGGAATGACGGAGTCAGAGTCCGTTGCCTTACCGCTTGGCGATGCCCCAAAATATAGATGTCTTACAGAACAAACGTAATTATAACAGAATGGGTTTTGGTTGTCAAGAGCTTTTTACAAAAAAAACCAAAAAGTTATCTTGGCGCATCAGGTAGTGTGCGCTTTGTTTGGCGCTTTTATGCACGCACAAAAGGAAAAGCCTGTGCATACGATAAAATAAACAAATAAAAAAGGAGCGTGACGGTTATGACACTTGCTGATATGCGTCCGGAAGATATGGGTGTGATCCTTGCCGCCCCTGCCACACTAACGCGGATTTTGCCTTGCCTGTGTGAGCGTGTGCGCCTGATCACCGTAAGTGGTGACCTTGTATTAATTGATCTTGGTGGGATGCGTGTTGCACTCTCTCTTGCAGTGGCGCGGCAGATAATACTTACAGCATATTATGAATAGAAGCGTTTTCGACAATTTAATTTAAAAAAAGTTCTTGAAAAGCCACGTGTGGTATGCTATAATGAAACGCAGACATCATACATGTCGCCTTACTACCCATGGCACAGCTGGATAGCGCGTCAGACTCCGACTCTGAAGGTCCGCGGTTCGAATCCGCGTGGGTAGGCCAAACAAAAAAGACCCCTTGCGGGTCTTTTTTGTTTGGCCCCTGCATCGGATTTGAACCCCACCGCCGCAGGAACAATGGAATTAACACAGCACATATTGCGGTGGGGAAGAACGCCGCCCGCTTTGCGATGGCGGCACATGGCCGCCAAGGCGCTTCTTCCTACAAAACGCGAAGCGTTTTGTGAACGAATAGGCGGCAATGCCGACGTCCGCGTGGGTAGGCCAAACAAAAAAGACCCCTTGGCGTACCTGCGATAAAGCAGGTGCGCCAATTTTATATTAAAACTCGAATGTTGGTTGAATTATCATCAAAAAACAAGTTATTGATTGCTTTTGATTTTATGATATAATATTAGTGAAAGCAGAGCTCGCTTATCTTTTCACTAAGGAGACTAATCTATGGCTCACATTGGAATAAAAATAAAAGAACTAAGAAAGAAAAAGGATATGACGCAAGAAAAACTTGCGGAATATCTTCATGTGTCATTTCAAGCAGTTTCAAAATGGGAAACGGGTGCGGCAACC
>JAFVTV010000009.1 GCA_017502975.1 Clostridia bacterium
AGTGGTATGCGGAAGCCCCTCCAGGGCATAACACCAGCAACATCTTAAGATGTACTGAATGATTATCAATTGCACAAAACGCCCTGCCGCCGGATATCCGGCTACAAATCGCCTCCCTTGTGTAAAGGGAGGTGGCTTGCGAAGCAAGACGGAGGGATTGTAAAAGTTGAATTTGCGCGCTCCAATCAATCCCTCAGTCGCTAACGAGACAGCCCCCTTTACACAAGGGGGCCTTACAGCTAAAGCTTTTCATTCCACCACCTCAGGTGGTGGTTTATTTTCGCTAAAGCTACAACAAAAAAAGACCACGCGCGTGCGCGTGGTCTTTTTCTTACATATTACAGGTTGTAGTAACGGTCAAATTCTGCGGGGTGCGGGATCTTGGAGAGCTCGGAGCACTCTTGGCGCTTCATCGAAATAAATTTCTCGATAAGGTGCTCGGGGAATACGCCGCCTGCGGTGAGGTAGTCGTGATCCGCTTCAAGCGCGTCGAGTGCCTCGGGCAAGCTGGTGGGCAGACCCTTGAGCTTCTTCTTCTCCTCCTCGGGCAGGTGGTAAAGATTGAAGTCGTAGGGACCCCAGCCCTCGGCGTGAGGATCGATCTGATTCTTGATACCGTCAAGACCTGCCATCAAAATTGCAGCGTAGCAGAAGTAGGGGTTGCAGGTCGCATCGGGGTTACGAAGCTCGAAGCGGCGCTTTTCGGGGCTCTTAGCATAGGCAGGAATACGGATAACTGCCGAACGGTTAGAGGTCGCGTAGCCAACGGTTACGGGTGCTTCAAAGCCGGGGACAAGACGCTTAAAGGAGTTGGTGCTGGGGTTGGTAATGGCACAAAGCGAAGCGATGTGCTTAAGAAGACCGCCCATAAACCAGTGCGCTTCCTTCGAGAGGTTGGAGTAACCGTTATCATCGGAGAACACGGGCTGACCGTCCTTCATCAGGAGCATATGCACGTGCATACCGCTGCCCGCCTCGCCGTAAATGGGCTTGGGCATAAAGGTTGCACTCTTGCCATACTTCAGTGCGGTATTGTGAATGATATATTTGATCATCATCGTGGCATCTGCCATGTGCACGACCTCGCCAAGCTGAGGCTCGATCTCAAACTGACCCGACGCCGCAACCTCGGGGTGATGATAGTTGATGTCAATGCCCATTTCCTTCATCAGCATGCACATCTCGGAACGGCACTCGTAGGAAATATCAAAGGGCTTGGCGATGTGGTAATTCTTTTGCTTGGGAACAACAACACCAAGACCCTCGGTTGCGCTGTTCCAATAGGATTGCTGTGCATCAACGGTTGCGCTGATCTCGCGGCCGCTGACCTCCCAGCCAACGTTATCGAAGAGATAGAACTCAAACTCGGGCAGGATCTTCATCTCATCGGCAACACCCAGATCCTTCATATACTGCACTGCGGCACGCACGATGTTACGCGGGTACTGCGGCAAGGGACGGTTTTCGGGTGTATCGATGATCATCGCATTACCCGTCATGGAAAGCGTGGGGATAGAGCAGAAGGGATCGACCACAGCGGTTGCGGGGTCGGGGATAAAGACCATGTCGCTCTTCTCTACCACGGCATAGCCGTAGTTCGAGGCGTCAAAGCCGATACCGCTTTTCATCGTATCCTCAGAGAAATTCTCTGCGGGGATCGTCACGTGACGGTACTGACCGTTGATATCGACCATTTTAAAGTCGATCATTTTAATGCCGTGCTCTTTGATGAGCCCCAAGACCTTTTCTACCTGTTTGTTCATAAAAACTCTCCGTTTCATGTAAAATTGAAAATTTGCCTTGCAATAGGATTGCCCTACTTACATAGTATACCACATTTTTCCTGCATTTCAACAAAAATCGAAAAAATATTGTCAAAGATACGAAAAAAATCGGCAGAGAGCATTCCCTCTGCCGATTTTTTATTAACTAAAGATTAGTGCGTAAGGAAGAACATTGCGGCAAAGAGCACAGCTACGACCCAAGTGCCGATCTTCACTTCCTTGATCTTGCCGGTAAATGCCTTAACAGCGATATGAGAGATAAGACCGAAGGCGATACCGTAGGAAATGTTATAGGTAAAGGGCATCATTACGATAGTAAGGAACGAGGGCAAGGAAACAGAGGGGTCAGCCCAGTCGATATCCTTTACACAACCGATCATCAAAATGCCAACGTAAATGAGTGCTGCAGCATATGCGCAAGCGGGGATAAGAGCTGCAACAGGTGCGAGGAAGAGTGCAATGAGGAACATTGCAGCCGTAAACATAGAGGAAAGACCCGTACGGCCACCGGCACCAACACCCGCAGAGGATTCTACGAAGGTGGTAACGGTAGAGGTACCGCAAATAGCACCCGTGGTGGTAGCAACGGCGTCGGCAAGCATTGCCTTATCCATGTTGGGAACCTCAAGCTCACCCGCCTCGTTTTTCACCAGCAGGTTACCACCGCGGCAAGCACCGTAGAGCGTACCCATGGTATCAAACATATCAACCATGCAGAAGGCAAGAGAGGTGGTAATAAAGGCGATGATAAGACCGCCAACGGAGTGACCTTCAGCAGCAAGATAAGCATCAAAATTAAAGCCCTCGGTAAACACTTTACCAACTGCCTGCGTACCGAAATCGGAGAAGGCGGCAAGAGGATTGAGCGTTTTACCTGCCCAGAAGTTTTCATAGAAGCCGGGCACGGTAAAGCCAAGCGCGTAGTAAAGAACTGCGGCACCGAGAATGCTCCACAAAATAGCGCCCTTTACGCCCTTCTTGGACATCACGGCAATGGCAATTACAGCCGCAATGGTGATGAGCATAGGCATAATGCTGCCCCACGTAGCATTACCCAGAAGGTTAAAGGTGTTCATCGTAACGCCGGTAGAGGAATCGGCAACCACGATCTTTGCATTTTGCAGGCCGAGGAATGCAATAAACAGACCGATACCTGCAGGAATGGCTGCCTTAACGGCGGCGGGCACTGCCTCGAAGATCAGGCGGCGCAGACCCGTAATGGTAAGCGCGATGAAGATAAGACCGTCGATCAGACAGAACACGAGAGCATTCGCATAGCTAAAGCCGAGCCCTACACAAACGGTATAAACGAAGAATGCGTTAAGACCCATGCCGGATGCCTGGGCAAGCGGGAGATTGGAAAGAAGACCGATGAGGACTGTGCCGACCACGGCGGAGAGTGCGGTGGCAATGTAAATTGCGCCAAAGCTAACACCGAGCACGTTGGTGCCGTCGCCAAACGGATCCGCAAACATTCCGGGGTTAACCATGAGGATGTACGCCATCGCCATAAAGGTGGTTAAGCCCGCAATGAGCTCGATGCGCACGGTGGTGCCTTTTTCTTCAAGCTTGAAGAACTTGTTGAGAAACTTTTGCATGTCAATTCCCTTCCTTTTTTTGATATTCTGCTATATACGGCAGATTGCGGAAATGCTCGCCGCAATCGAGCCCATAACCGATCACAAAATGATCGGGAATGGTAAAGAGTGAGATATCCGCCTTAAAATCCACAAGGCGGCGCGAGGGCTTATCAAGCAGCGTAATAACGTGCAGCGACAAGGGATTGCGCGTCTGCAACAGCTTTACAATGTCGGAAAGTGTTCTGCCCGTATCAATGATATCCTCCACGATCACCACGTGGTATTTGCTGATATCTTGATCAAGATCCATAGTGATATTTACAACACCCGTTGAAACCGTGCCCTCATAATAGCTTTTTGCGCACATAAAACCGATCTCGCACGGCACGCTTACGGCACGGCAAAGATCAGCCATAAACACAAACGCGCCCTTGAGGATGCTGACAAGCAAAATAGGGCGACCGTCATATATCTTATCAATCTCTTTTCCCGCCTTCAAAACAGCGGCATCAATCTCCTCTTTGGTCACAAGCACGCGCTTGATGCGTGCATTAAAATCTTGAACGGAACAAATTGGTTTCATACATTAAATTCCTTTGTTTTTACATCTTGTAAAAATTATATCATACAATAATCACATTTTCAACACTTTTTTACAAAAAAATACAGGTTTTGTGAATGAAAAAACGCGAGATGCAAGGCATCCCGCGTTTTTTTGCATTACCATCTACCCTTTTCGTAGATCTTACAAATCAATTTTTGAATTTTCAGCGCTTCCCTACCGCTGATAAACGGTTCTCGGTCATTTTCTACGGCATCATAAAAATCGGCGATCTGGCGGATATGCTGGAATCCCCAATAGTCCTTTCCATCCTCATAATGGATATCGCCTGCATCCTGTGTTGTAGAAAGAATCGTACCGTCGTTAAACTCAATTCTTGCGTCGTCATAGCTCATATAGACCTTGCCGTTTTCACAGCAAAGGCGGATTTCGATCGCCTCATCACAGGCATAGTTATTCATTGCCCAAAACGCAAGCGTAGCACCGCCCTTGTAGCGGATAAACCCTTCGCCCGTGTCGTCTACCTCCATGATCTCATGCCCGCGGTTTGCAAGATGTGCCTGTACCGAAACAGGCTCATCATTGATAAACCAATTGGCAAGATCAATAGAATGGATCGCTTGGTCAATGATAACGCCACCGCCCTCTTTGTCCCAAGTGCCCTTCCAATCGGAGAGTGAATAATACTCATCAGGCTTGCACCACGTTAAAACCACTCTTGCCGACAAAACCTTGCCGAGCTTGCCGTTTTCGATGTTTTCCTTTACAAGGCGAGAGGTGTTGTTAAAGCGGCACTGAAAGATAATGCCGTATTTTACGCCCTTTTCCTCGGCGATCTTCACATTGGCAATCGCATCCTCATAAGCAATGCTCATCGGCTTTTCACAAAGCACGTGCACGCCCTGCTCCAGCGCATATTTCGAAATAATGGGGTGCAAATAGTGCGGCACGCAGATATGTACGACGTCGATCTTATCCTTGCTGATGAGATCCTTGTAATCGTAATATGCCGTAACGCCGTATTTCGCCGCCGCCTTATCCGCTCTATCCTTTTTGATATCGCAAACACCGACAAGCTGTGCGTTTTCCAAATGGTGGGCAGACGTTGCGTGCATCGTAAAAATATTACCGCAACCGACAATACCTACTCTTAACATGTTTATTGCAACTCCTTTAGTACAAAGGCAAGCGATGAAACACCGTCGCACAGCGTTGCCTGCTCAATTTTCTCGCCCTTTGCAGCGCGTTGGCAGAAATAAACAAGCTCGTTGTAATAGCCTCCAAGATCAGACACGTTGCCGCCCTTGTACGCCTCACCCGCAAGCTCCTTTTTCTCGATCTTGATCTCACTTGCCCCATCGGCAGTGTAAAGCATAAACTTGCCGCCTGCATTTTCAACAACGGCTTTTTCAAATACCACGCGGAAGGTTGCCTCAAAGGGATGCGAGCCGGGCAGATCCCAAGTGCCCTCAACGCCGACCACAAGGTCATCGTATTGCATCAAGGTATTGACATAGGAGTTTGCCTCACCACCCGAACTCTTGACGGTATAAAAGCTTTTGGGTTCGCCAAAAAGCGAGAGCACAAGGTCTACATCGTGAATGTGCAGATCCTGCCCTGCACCGCCCGAGCGCGCGGCATCGAGCAACCAATTATCCCAGCCCCACGTGGGACGGGGGCTAAGGCGACGGAAGTTGGCGTTTACAACCTTACCGTAGGCACCGCTCTCCACGATCTTTCTCAGTTCCACGTATTCATCCCAGAAACGAATGACCTGACCCACCTGCACCTCGGCGCCGGTCTCGCGGCTCTTGGCGAGCATTTTTTCGCCTTCCTCTTTGGTCAGTGCCACGGGCTTTTCCACAAACACATACTTTACCTTCTCCATGGCAAGCATTGCGTACTCGGCATGCAGATATGTCGGCAAACAAATATCGATCACATCAACGTCAGCGTTTGCAATCAGATCCTTGCCGTCGCCAAAGATCATCGCGTTTGTGCCCTTGGCAAGTTCCTCTGCCTTTTCGGGGCGAAGATCGGCGAGTGCCACAAGCTCCACGCCCTCAATATTCTTATAACAATTTGCGTGCATTGCGCCCATAAAGCCGCAACCGATAAGTCCAACTCTCAGCATTCTTATTTCCTCCCTAAAATTCTGTCCATAGCGTAGGACGTGTTATAAATGATCGCGTCGGTATGATGCTTATAATTGGGGATCATTTCAGCCGAAACCCAACCGTCATAGCCGATCTCTCCAAGTGCCTTAACCACCTCGGGATAATCAACGTCGCCCGCAAGCAGGTCAACAAAGCCGTGCAAGCCGCCTGCCGCAAGGCGGTAATCCTTGAAATGGATCTTTTTGATGCGATCGCCAAGGATACGCACCCAATCCTCGGGGTAGCCGCAATAAAGCGTATTTCCAACGTCAAGATAGGCTCCCACATACGGGCTATCGATCTTATCAATAAAATCGCGCATTTCCATTGGAGAAAGCAGGAATTTGTTCCATACATTTTCAAGACCGATGCTGACCTCAAGCCCCTCGGCGTAAGCCTTTAGCTCGTTGAGCCCTTCCAGCGCACGGTCATATACAACACTGTACGCAACCTTCTTTTCGGGATTTGAGAATTCTACGTTTACTACACCCGGCACAACAAGAACGGTGTCAGCGCCAAGAATTTTAGCGGTTTCAAGCTGCTTTTTGATCATATCCTTTGCCTTTTGGCGCATCGCGGGGTCATCGTCACTAAGGCGATAATCCCAGCAAAGACCGCAGGAAAGGCTGTAAAGAGAAAGCCCCATGTCCTCTGCTGTCTTTTTTACCTCTTTGATCTCGGCTTCAGACGACTCCATGGAAAGCTCGCCCGTGGCGTTAAGCGCAAGCTCTACACCCTCAAAGCCGGCTTTCTTTGCCAGCGCAAGCGATTCTTTTATTGTCCCTTGCGGGAAAGACCAAATATTAATTCCCTTTTTCATAGAAAATCTCCTTGCAAAAATGTATTTGGTGTGCTATACTAATTGTAACGCAGGGTGTTCTTGATGAACATTCATTTTTTTGCGCAATACGTTCATTTTTGTGCACGAATTATTTATACGAGGATAAATATGAAAGTCACCTATATCAAAACGAATCTACCAAGCATCATCAATGTTTCAAAAATCGTAACCATTCACTACGACGAATATGATAAAAACTTTGTATTTGAGGGAGAGAAGCACGATTTTTGGGAGCTTGTATATGTCGATAAGGGACAGGTTGAAATTTGCCGTGACAATACCTCATTAACTCTCTCGCAAGGAGAAATGATTTTTCACCGCCCAAACGAATTCCATTCGATCAGGGCTTACAACTCCTCGCCAAACTTTTTTGTGATCTCCTTTGTTTGCTCCTCCCCTGCCATGCTTTATTTCGAGGGCTTTCATACCGTTTTGGATAAGGAACTAAAGCCCTTTTTATCCTCTATCATGCACGAGGCAGAAAAAACCTTTGAGATCCCCAAAAATGATCCGTTTCTAAACAAGCTAAAGAAAAAAGAAAACGCCGCCATTGGCGGCGAGCAGTTAATAAAGCTATATTTAGAGGAGCTGATGATTCTTCTTGTACGAAGCATTATAGAGAAAAAGCAAGGGACGGTGTTTCCCAGCAAGGAAAGCATGGAAAGTCACCTTGTCACAGATATCAAAAACTATATTGAAGAAAAAACAACGGAGGTTTTTCGCATTAGCGAGCTTTGTAAAAATATAGGCTACAGCAAAAGTTATTTGAGCAAGATCTTCCACGAGCAAACAGGGCAAACACTTGCTACATATGCAATAAAGGCTAAAATAAAAAAGGCAAAGCAGCTCATTCGCGAGGGAAATTTGAATTTTACGCAAATTTCCGATCTTCTTGCTTTTGACAACCCACAATATTTCTCTCGCGTTTTCAAGCGCATTGTAGGTATGACGCCAACCGAATTTAAGGCATCGCTGCAGTTTAAGGGGTAAAATAGGCTTCTCGACGGTTGCACCCAAGAAAAAGTTGATTGATTTGCCGCCCTGCGGCAAATGGCAAGATGCACCCTGCGACAAAAGGAGTACGAGAAAAATTCTCGTACTCCTTTTCACACTACCCGTTTGAGTTCATCATACAAGTTTAAAACGCTTGAGGAACGAAGAGCTTGAAGGCAGCCTCGGACATAACATAAATATCAGTTTGCTTTTTACGAACGCCTCTGCTCGAAACAAAACCGTTCTCATCAAGCCCTGCGATAACGCCCGGCTTTCCCTTGATCAACACGATTGAAATCTTGTCGTTGGTTAGACAAGGCTTGATCAAGAGTTTCTTTTCGGATGTGGTGGCAACGGTTCCAATGGCGAAAATTTGTTCCCAGTATATAGCCCCATCCTCGTTACAGCAAATATGGGTTGCCTTGGTTGCAATCTGTTTTGATTGATAAACCGTGTATTTTTGACTGTCTATTGTAAATTGAACCGTCTTAAATAACTCGTTTTCCGCCACGCATTTTCCATATCTTTTGTAGGCAGAATATACGGATAGCCGCGCCTCGCTGACACATTCCATAATGTCACTCACATCACAGTTCAGTGCGGAGCAAATTCTGGCGATTGTATCGGTGGTAACCGTATCATTCTTTGATAATTTTGCCAAAACTCTTGAACTGATTCCGGTAATATCCTTCAAATCGGTTTTGCTCATGCCTTTGTCGATCAATAATTTCCACAATTTGCTATAATCGATATACATATCTTCACCGCCTTTCTGATACTATTATAACGCAAAGCCACAAATATGTCAATATATATTTACGAAAGTAAAGATATTTTTTATCACAAGTCAATCGTGCTGCCCTCGCGGGGGGAAGTTTAGCGGAACTATCCGCCGGTGGATCCGAGGAGAATCTGAACTCCGCAGGCGCGCTATCGCGCGGCTGCTTGAAGGTGCTCCATTACAACCGCTTCCCTTTCCGCTTATATAACAAAGTTCTCCCTTTATTATTTTACCTGCACCTTCCATTGAATTTCATCGCGCCCCTTGGATCCACCAATAAAAAAGCCGCACAAGGCGGCTTTTTTTATTGGTGGATCCGAGGAGAGTCGAACTCCTGTCCGAAAACCCATTCACAGGACCTTCTTCGTGGGTAGTCTATGATTTAGAATTCCCTCCTGATGTCGGTCACAGACAATCTACATCCATTGGTAGCCCTTTTTTGCATGATCGGTACAAGTGCGAACTCCCGATGCATGTTCACCACTACATGACGCTCCGGCCGAGGCCGTGGTACTCCCCGGGGGAACGGGCGGCTAAAAAGCCGCGGCACTGCCTAATTAGGCAGCCAGTGCGACGTTATTGTCAGCGTTTAATTTTAAATTTGAGCCTTTTTCGTGATTGCTCGGCACGCCACGCTTATCCTGCTGCAGAATCCCCGTCGAAACCTTTACGGACCCATATTGCAACAATATATATTATATGCATTTTTAAAAGTTTTGTCAAGCACCACCGCCCTTAGGCGGTGGTGCTTTTATTGTAGCTTTAGCGGAAATAAACCACCACCTGAGGTGGTGGAATGAAAAGCTTTAGCTGTAAGGCCCCCTTGTGTAAAGGGGGCTGTCGCGTTAGCGACTGAGGGATTGATTGGAGCGCGCAAATTCAACTTTTAC
>JAFVTV010000010.1 GCA_017502975.1 Clostridia bacterium
AATGGGTTATACCCCTTTTGTATAGAGTGTATCGTTACATAAGGCTTCTCCTTGAGGAGAGGCTCCCGCGTAGCGGGTGGTGAGGTGTAGCCGCCATAGCGGCGTGTTCGAGTTTTGCAATGAGCCGCACAAACGCGCTTCGCGCTACACCTCATCCGTCAGCCTTCAGCTGCCACCTTCTCCTCAAGGAGAAGGCATTTTTGCAGACAACTTTTGCAAAGCAAAAGCCAGCGGCTTGAGCCGCTGGCCGGTAGTATTGGGCTTTTAGCCCTAGTGCAAACCACCCGTTTGACGGGTGGTTATGATTTTCTGTAAAAAAATCCCTACGGAAAAAGCCCATACACGGCGGTTTTTTCGTTATTCAAGTATATTGCTGGTGATCATATCAATGCCCCAAGCGGCAAGCCGCTCGGCGGATTCCTTGTCGTCAACCGTCCAGGTGTTCACGGTAATGCCATGCTCGTGGCAAAGGGCAATGTTTTCCTCCGTGAGCGCCAAGTGCTTAATGTCAAGATCAACGTGAATGGCAAGCAGACGCTCAATGAGGTCATCCTCAAATTTTGAGGTAAGAAATTGTGCTGACACCGCAGGATGCTTTTCGCGCAAAAACACGAGATTGTCGTAGCAAAACGAAATAAAGGTGACGCGGTCGAGGTACCCGAGGCTCTCAATGATATCGCAGATCTCAAAAATATCCTCTTTCGCAAAGGCGTTTTTCAGCTCAAGCACTGCCTCTTTTTCGTATTTTTTGCAGATTTCAATGTATTCCTCAAGTGAGGGCAAGCACAGGTCGCTGCGGTCTTTTACTCCTGAGGGCTTGTTAAACACCGTCAGGCGGCGAAGCGTCTCAAAGGTCGCTTCCTCCACCAGGATATTGTCGCCTGTTACGCGCTTGGTGTTATCGTCGTGTATCACGATATATTTGCCGTCAACAGTCTTGTGGATATCGGTTTCAATGCCCCAGTAGGAGCGATTGCCTGCCGCGACGAACGCGGCGTTGGTATTTTCGCGTTCAAGCCCGCTACAGCCGCGGTGTGCGATCATCAAAGGTTTTTTTGCAGCCTCAATTTTGATCGTATTCATGCCTACCCCCTTTACTTTTTCGGGAAGCTATCCTTAAGTCCCACCACGCGGTTAAAGGTGTCCTTGTTTTTGCTATCCTTGCAGAAGTAACCGACACGCACAAACTGGAATTTGTCGCCGGCGTTTGCGGCTTCAAGCGAGGGCTCGACAAAGGCGCCGTCAATACGGGTGAGCGAATCCTTGTTTAGGAAGTCAAGGTAGGTCTTGCCCTCGGGCACGTCGGCGGTGTTCTCAATATCAAACAACCGGTCGTAGAGCATCATCGCGGCGGGCTTTGCATGCTTGGCGGAAAGCCAATGAATGGTGCCCTTGATCTTGCGCCCGTCAGCGGGCATGCCGTTGCCTGTTTCAAGATCGGCGGTGGCGTGAATGCATTTGATGCTGCCGTCGTCGTTCTTCTCGATGCCTGCGTATTTGATGATATAGCCGCCCATCAGGCGCACCTCGCCTTCGGGCTTCAGGCGGAAGAATTTGGGGGGCGGAACCTCGGCAAAGTCATCGGCGTCGATATAGATCTCGCGGCTCATCGGGAGATCGCGCGTGCCAAGCTCGGGCTTTTGCGGATGGTTTGGCAGCGCGATCATCTCCTCCTTATCCTCGGGATAGTTGTCGATGATGACCTTGACGGGGTTCACAACAGCTACGCGGCGCAGTGCGTTTTCATTGAGATCATCGCGCACGCACGCCTCAAGCTGGCGAATATCCACCGTGTGATCGGTGTTGGTCACACCTGCCTCGCGCACAAAGGTAAACAGAGCCTTTGGCGTGTAGCCGCGGCGGCGCAGACCGCACAGGGTAGGCAGGCGGGGGTCATCCCAGCCGTCAACGTGTCCTTCCTCTACCAACTGACGCAGGTAACGCTTGGACATTACGGTGTAGGTAATGTTCATGCGACCAAATTCCCATTGGTGGGGCTTTTTCTCGAAGCCGATCTTATTAACCACCCAGTCGTAAAGCGGACGGTGATTGCGGAACTCACTTGAGCAAAGCGAGTGGGTAATACCCTCAAGCGCATCCTGAATGGGATGCGCAAAGTCGTACATGGGGTACACGCACCACTCATCGCCCTGGCGGTGGTGGTGAATGTGCTTGATGCGATAGATGACGGGATCGCGCAGGTAGGGGTTGTCGGAGGAGGGATCAATCTTGGCACGAAGCGTGCGCGCGCCGTCGGGGAACTCACCCGCCTTCATGCGCTCAAAGAGATCGAGGTTTTCCTCAACCGAGCGGTTGCGATAGGGGGATTCCTTAGAGGCAACGGCGCGGTCTGTGCCCTTGTAATCGGCAAGATCGTCACGCGAGAGGTCGCACACATAGGCATCGCCCTGCTTGATCAGCTGTACGGCAAATTCATAGCATTTGCCAAAGTAATCCGAGCCGTAAAACACGCCGCCCGTGGGGGTAGCGCCCAGCCAGCAAAGATCCTCGTAGATCGAGCGAACAAACTCGTCGCTCTCCTTTGCGGGGTTGGTATCGTCGTAGCGGAGATTGAAAAGTCCGTTGTATTTGTTCGCGACATCGGTGTTGATGCAGATCGCCTTGACCGAGCCGATGTGGAGATATCCGTTCGGCTCGGGGGGGAAGCGCGTGTGGATCTTCAACTCGGGATTGGCGGCAAGATCCTTGTCAATGATCTCGTGTATAAAATTGCTGTTGATAATTTCTTCCATATTATTTTTACCTCTTATAGTGTATCGATCATGGCGTTGATGCGAGCAAATACGCGGTCCTTGCCCAAGATCTGCATAACAGCGTACATATCGGGGGAGTTAAGGCGCCCCGTAACGGCTACGCGCAGGAACATGCTGATATCGGCGACGTTGCCGCGGTAATTTTCAGGATTTTCCTTGTATGCCTTCATGTCCGAGGCAAAGCCAAGCCCCTCCGCCACCGCTTTGATCTTGTCAAACCAAACGTTCATATCATCAGCGCCATCAAAGGTTTTCATAAAGCCTTCAAGCGCCGCCTTGATGTCTGCCTTGTCAAAGGTGTCGGGATAGGTGTCGGTTACCGTGAACCAATCGTCATAGAAAAAGTCAAGGTAGGGGCGCACGTCGGCAAGTACGGCAAAATCCTTGCGCGGCTTTTTGCCGCCGCGGCCGATCGAAAGGATGGATTTCGCATACGAGGGATCCCCCGTCAGGTGTGAATGAAGCGCGGTATCGTAATCGCTTGCCCATGCCACCACCTCATCATAAATACGGTCGGTCGACATGCGAGAGATGACATTTTTGGATACGTCGCGCAGCTTAGCGGCATCAAAAAGTGAGCCTGCAGGATTCATCTTTTTATAAGAGAATTTGAAGCTGTCAATGGGAGCATCGGGGTTGGCACGGCGCCAATCCTCAAAGTTGGAATTCAGCACTGTCATCAGGTATTCGTATACCGATGCCACGGGGAAGCCCGCTTCGCGATAATAGGTCAGCGCCAGCTCGGGGTCCTTGCGTTTGGAAAGCTTGCGCTTGGATTCGCCGTCCATCTTCATCAAGGGACCAATGTGCAGGTACTTGGGCGGCTTAAAGCCAAGCGAGCGGAAGAGCTGCAAATGGAAGGGCAGGGTGGGGAGCCACTCGTCACCGCGCACTACGTGCGTGGTGTGCATCAAGTGGTCATCTACCGCATGCGCAAAGTGATAGGTGGGGATCCCGTCGGATTTGAGAAGCACGTGATCCATGTCGTTTTCGGTCAGCTCAAGATTGCCCTTGATCAGGTCGGTAAAGCGGATCTTGTTTTCAATCGAGCCTGTGGAGCGAAAACGCAATACCCAAGGCATGCCTTGGGCAAGTGCCGCTTCAATATCCTCCATGGGGCGGTCGCGCCACACAGCCCACTTGCCAAAATATCCGTAGTTTGCCTTTTCTGCCTCTTGACGGGCACGAATGTCGGCAAGCTCTTCCTCGGTGCAAAAGCAAGGATATGCCATGCCCTCGAGCACCAGCTGCTTTGCGTATACGTGGTAGATCTCCGCACGCTGGCGCTGACGGTAGGGACCGTATATGCCGTTGTCGCCGTCAACGGTTGCACCCTCATCAAAATGGATATTGTAATGCTTAAGCGATTCGATCAGAATTTCAACCGCGCCGGCTACCTCGCGCTTGGCATCGGTATCCTCCACGCGCAGAAAAAGCGTACCGCCCGATTGATGGCACATGCGCTCGGAGGTAAGGCCCTGTACAAGGTTTCCAAGGTGCACAAAGCCCGTGGGGCTTGGTGCCATTCGGGAAACGACAGCGCCCTCGCTCAGCGTGCGAGGAGGGAAAAGCGCCTCCATATCGCTTGGAGTTTTGGTTACATTTGGAAAAAGAAGTGTTGCAAGTGCGATAGTATCCATGGTGTACCTCTGTTATCTTAAAGTTCCATAAAATTTTTAATTTCATTCAACGCCGTGCCAAGCTTTGCGGGTGCGCCATGCCCCGGATAAATCACGGTAGTGGCAGGCAGCGTAGCGATTGCAGAAAGTGATTGCTGCAGTGCTAGGGGGTCGCCACCAAAAAGATCGTATCTGCCGTATCCTGCGGCAAAGATCGTGTCACCTGTAAAGGCGATATCATCGATCAAAAACAAGCTAGAGCCGCGCGTGTGCCCCGGTGTGCACATCACGTTAAACCTCATATCGCCAAAGGTGAGAGATGCACCGTCATCAAAAAGATGGTCTGCTGTGGGGTAGGATCTGTCAAAGCCAAAAAACAGCGAAAAGGCGTTTTTTGCACCGTCGGCAGGGAGATCTTCATCACCGCGTGAAAGATAAATTGCAGCACCTGTTGCCGCTTTTACCTCTGCTACGGTCAGCATGTGATCAAAGTGACCGTGCGTGAGCAATATCGCAGCAAGGGTAGCATTTGCCTTTTGCAGTGCCTCGGTAACGCAAGCGACGGGGGTGGTGCAGTCGATCAGCACGGCGGTTTGCCCTTGTGTTACAAGATAACAATTGGCGGCATATCCGCCCGGCGTAAGATTTTGTATTTCCATTATTCTACCTATTTAATATGTACCGTTATTAAAATAGTATAACATATTTTTAGGGGCTTGTCTATAAGTAATATGTAAAAACAAGAAAAAAATACGCCCGCAATCGCGGGCGTATTTTTAATTATAGTTGTTTATTCTTCTTCAACAAAGCCGTCACGAATTGCGATCTTCCAGTAGCCCGAAAGCTTCGCATCGGTAAGGACGTTCGGGCAGAAGAAATCAGATTTCACACCGGAAAGCTTTTTGCCAACAAGCTGAGTATTTTTGTTGTATACCACGGGGATAACGGGCATATCCTTCATCAGAATTGCCTCTGCCTCTCCCAAAAGCGCTGCGCGCTTTTTCTCGTTTTGCTCAGCCTGTGCTGCATCTATTTTTGCGTTGTATTCCTCGCTGTCGTAGCCCGTGATGTGGGGGTTTGCTGTGTAGGTCGTTTTGCCGTCCTCACCCACAACTGCAGAGTAGCCGTTGCCGGAGAATGCTTTTGCAAAGGGTGCAAGGTAGGAAAGCGCGGTGGGTGCGCAAGATACCAAATCAAGCGCGATCACGTCGAAGTCGCCGCTTTGCAGTGCTTCTCTGTATTCGCTACCGTATGCGCCGGTTTTAGTTTCGTTGCCCTTGCTATCTTCGACCGTGATCTCGTAAATACCGAGTTCCTTGAGCGTTACGTCAAAGCCAAGCTTCTTCCATGCAGCTACTGCAAGCTGCGCCATTTTAAGGTGCTCTTCGCTTTCAGCGTTTACAGTCAGGGTGAAACTGTAATCACTTGCCTTGATGCCTGCATCTGCCAAAAGCTGCTTAGCCTGCTCCACATTGGCTGCGGTCGTAAAGTAACCATCCACCTTTTTGCGGAAAGTCGTGCTCTTGTCAGCGCGGTAAAGAACGGACTCGGGAACCAGTGCATCTGCCGCCTCGGCATATACGATCGCCTCGGCAATTGCCTCGCGGTCAAGTGCGAGAGAAAGTGCATTTCTCACGGCCGCGTTGTCAAAGGGTGCAACCGCTTGGTTCATGTAGTATACGTGTGTAGAGTTGGATGCGGTAACTTCAAGCTTTTTCAAAATGTCTGCATACTCATCGGTGCGAGCCGCAAGCGGAATGTAACCGAAGTAGTAAAGTGCGCCCTCCTCGGTGCTGTTGAAGTTGGGAAGCTGATCAATGGCGGGCGTGGTGTAATCCACAATGATGCGGTAAGGTGTTACGTACTTGTCGGGATCGTCCTTGGTGCGGTCGCGGTAGTAATAACCGTTGCGCTCCAGCATAAAGCCGTCCTTCTCTGTGTAATCCATCATATTGACGGTAAACGGACCGCTGCATACAATATCCTTGCCAAGCTTGCTCCAGTTCTCGTCGGTGTCAAGTTTGTCGGCACGGAGCGGATAGAGTGCGGGGCTTGCCAAAACAGGTAAGAAGGTGTCGATATCAATATCTCTTTCAAACTCGATCTCAAGCGTGAGGGGATCGGTCACCACAACGCCAAGGTGGTCAACGCTGTCGGTTCCCGCAGCAATATTGCGTGCATTCTTTACGTCAAACAGCATAGCAACTGCGGGGTGGGAAATCGCGTTTGAGAACAGGCGCAAAAATGCGTATTGCGCATCGGATGCGGTGATCTGTACACCGTCGGACCATTTGGTTTCCTTCAAATAAAGTACAAGTTTATATGTGTCCTTCTCTTCGTCAGCAATGTACTCATATTTATCTACAAGCGCTTTCTTTGCATCACCGTCTTCATCGGCAGTAAAGAGTCCCTCATAAATCAGAGATACAATCTGCAGGGTTGCCTGATTGTCAAAGGCATTGAGCGGGTCGAAGTCATAGACTCTCTCACTCAGGTACATGCGAATGTAAGCACCCTTATCGTTTATGCCGTGCGAGCAGCCTGCGAAGCAGAGCAACAGGCACACAAGAGAAAGCACAAGTGCCACAATGCGTTTCATCATTTTGGTAATCCTCCTTGGTGGGGTATGCGGCATACTGCCATACGATACCATATTAACGTTTTATATTATATCATGACTTAGATTAAATTTCAAGCATTCCTTGGCACAAAAAAGCAAGGTTTGGACACTTGCACAATAATTTGGTAAAAAAATGGGCAACTTTCACATAGTGAAAGAAAAAAACGGGGATAATAGAAAAACATTCGGTAAATGGGGGGGCGTATTTATGGCAGGGAGAGGGCGCAGCGATCTGGCAAGAGAGTGCGGATGTGAGGAAAACGCGGACGGTGTGCGCGTGCTTCGCACAAGCGCGTGCGGGTACGAGATCTTGCGGGTGCAGATCAAGAGCGAGGAGGCGGCAAGGCGGATCGGCAAGCCATGTGGCAGGTATGTTACGGTTTCCTGCGGCAGGGCGCTTTATGAGGGAGAAACGGCAATTGAGGAGCTGCGGCGCGTGCTTGCCGTTGAACTTCGGGAAATGGCTGAGCGCGTTGTAGGCAAACGAATTCAGCATAGTTTTTCCTTGCTGGTCATCGGGCTTGGAAACGCTGAAATGACACCGGATGCCTTAGGGCCGCAAACGGTTCGGCGTATCACGGCCACACGCTGTGCGACGGGAGAAGAAAGTATGTGGGAGCTGTGCGATCACCCCTGCCGCATTTCGGCGTTGGCAACAGGTGTTTCCTGCCAAACGGGGCTGGAAACTGTTGAGATCGTGCGCGGCTTGGTATCTGTTACCGGCCCTGATCTTGTTCTTGCGGTGGATGCGCTTGCGGCGCGGGCAACAAGCCACTTGGGTGCAACCGTTCAGCTTTCCGATACGGGTATACAGCCGGGGGCGGGGATCGGCGGCGCGCGCCCCGCACTGACTGAAAAAACAGTAGGCGCACCTGTTTTGGCACTTGGTGTGCCTACGGTTGTGGAAAGTGAAACATTGGTAAAGGATGCACTGTCACGTTTTGGGATAGAGGAGGATATGCCCGAATTTTCAGATTTGTTGCATGGTGGAAAGAGTTTTTTTGTTACGCCAAAGGAGATCGATCTGCTGGTGCCAAGCCTTGCGGCACTGCTGGCGGATAGCATTGAAAAGGCATTCTCCGTATAGTAAAAAGGCATGACCGCCCTGCGGTCATGCCTTTTTACATATGTGCTTTGCTCATGTTTATTTGAGCGTTTTTACAAATGCCTCGATTCGGTTGAGCGCTTCCTCGATATGCTTGATGGAATATGCATAGGAAACGCGTGCAAAGCGCTCGCCACCCTCGCCAAAGGCAGTGCCGGGTACGATCGCACATTTGTATTCGTTGAGCAATCTATCACAGAAGGTCTCGGCATCAAGACCGAACTTTCCGACCTCGGGATAGATATAGAATGCCCCCTCGGGCTCAAACACATCAATGCCGATATCGCGGAAGCCTTGGTAGACAAAACGGCGGCGGCGGTCGTATTCGCCCACCATCATGGCAATATCCTCATCACCGTTTTTCAGCGCCTCGATAGCGGCGAGCTGGCTGGTCGTGGGTGCGCACATGATGGCATATTGGTGGATCTTGAGCATTTGCTCAGCCAAAGGCTTGGGGGCTGCAAGGTAACCCATGCGCCAGCCGGTCATCGCGTAGGACTTGGAAAAGCCGCTGGTAATGATGGTGCGCTCCCACATGCCGTCAAGTGAGGCGATCGAAACATGCTGCCTGCCGTAGGTCATCTCTGCGTAGATCTCATCGGAGAGCACCAAAATATTGGTGCCGCGCAAAACCTCGGCGATCCCCTCAAGCTCTTCCTTTGTCAGAATTGCGCCTGTGGGGTTGTTGGGGTAGGGAAGCACAAGCATTTTTGTTTTTGGTGTAATGGCGGCACGCAGTGCCTCGGGGGTAAGCTTAAAGCGATCCTCTACCGTTGTTTTCACAATGACGGGCACACCGCCGCAAAGGCGGGCAATGGGCTCGTAGCAAACAAAAGAAGGCGTGGGAATAATGATCTCGTCACCGGGGTCTGTGACTGCGCGAATAGCAAGGTCGATCGCCTCGCTGCCGCCAACCGTTACAACGGTTTCCTCGGGCATATAGGAGAGCGCAAAGCGGCGCTTTAGGTAAGTGCAGATCTCGGCGCGCAGCTCGGGCATGCCGGCATTTGAGGTGTAATAGGTCTTGCCCTTTTGCAGGCTTTCAATACCTGCCTCGCGAATGTGCCATGGCGTAACAAAGTCGGGTTGACCGACTGTAAGTCCTATGACATCCTTTCTGCCGTCAAGCAGATCGAAAAATTTTCGAATGCCGGATTTTTTTAGACCCGTGACTGTGCGCGAGAGAACGGAAGTATAGTCGATCATCAGTTGCAATTTCCTCTCTCGTCGATCTCCTCGACGCCGTAGACCACACCCTTGTCCTTATACTTGCGCAGTACAAAGTGTGTGGCGGTAGATACGACCTCCTCGATGGTAGCAAGCTTTTGCGCTACGAAATAGGCGACCTCCTTCATGGTCTTGCCCTCGATCAGCACGCAAAGATCGTATCCACCTGACATCAGGTAAAGGCTTTGCACCTCGGGGTAGCTGTAGATCTTTTCGGCAACGCGGTCAAAGCCACGGTCACGCTGAGGGGTGATCTTTACCTCGATCAGCGCGGAAACGTATTCGCGGTCAGTTTTGTCCCAGTCGATCAGAGTTTTATATCCTACAATGACGCCGTCTTTTTCGTATTCCCTGATCAACTTTTTGATATCGCCCGTTTCCTTGCCGCACATTACGGCAAGCTGTGCAGGGGTAAGGGTTGCATTATCCTCTAACAGTTTCAAAATGGTATCCATATTTTATGCCTCCTTGTCGGGTGCGTTGTTTTGTTTGATCTTATTTAAAATTCCATCGTACGTAAGACCGTATTTCTCCGCGATGTCGCGCGCATAACTCTTTCCGTCGGGCTTGGTGCGGTAAATGCGGAAGGAACGCTTGCCCTCCTCAATGCCCGCAACCAGCGTGTCGATCGGTGCGCCGCCTTGGGGTACGGTGCGCGCATTGATGTCATCGATCTGGTTAGCCAGCTCATGCAGGTGGGTGGAAAAAATACAGCGGCATTTTGCCATAGAAAGTCCTGCCAGCACCTCTGCGGCAATATAGGATGCCTCAAAGGAGCCTGTGGAGGAAAGTGTTTCGTCAAGCAACACAAGACTCTCCTCGCTGATCTCCTCAAAGATCTCGCCAAGGCGTGCGCATTCCTCGCCAAGACGCCCCTTGTCGATGGTGTCGTCAGCACCTGTGGGAAAATGGGTAAATATCTTATCCACAGGGCTAAGGGCAACCCTTTCGGCGGGTACGGGGAGCCCCAGCTGTGCCATAGCCTGTATCAGACCCACGGCACAGGTGATAACAGATTTGCCGCCGCGGTTGGGTCCGGTCAGCACGTAAATGCCTGCGTTCTTGTCAAAATCAATGTCGTTTTTGACCATCTTGTCGTCGGTCTTTAAAGCCACAACGGGATTGTAAAAGCGTGTAGCGCTAAAGGCGCGCTCTTTGCTCGGCAGGATCTCGGGCACCGTTACCGTACCACCCTTGATCTTCAGTGCGCGGATAAGATTTGTGCCCTTTACAAGCAATTCAAATTCTGGCAAAAGGTTGAGCAGGAAATCGGTGTTTTCGAGAACGTAGGTTTGTACAATTTTTTTCCAAGAACGCAGAGAATGACGGTAAACGTCATTGATTGCGGAGTTGAACGCAAGCGAGAGGGCGGTTTTTTGGTTTTCCGTTTGCTTTTTACCAAAGGGAACCAACTCTGCAATGCAAGTATACTCATCCTCCTTGAAGTTCAGACGCAGCAGCTTTTGCAGAGTATCGCCCGAGCGGAAGGGCTCGGGGTTGATCGCAAGCACGCCTGCGTCGCGCGGGCGCAACTGCGCATCGAGATTGACGCCGACTGTCACGCTCTTGATATCGCGTACGCGGTTGGTCAGCTCTGACAGGCGTTCGTTGAGATCGGCGTAATATTCGCTTTCCACAAGCTTGGCAACATGATCAGCAAGCTTGGTAAGCGCTCCGCTTTCATAGCTCGCTTTTTTGGCACAGAGCCCTTGGTAGAGCACGTCGATGCTTGAAATGTAGAGCTCGATCTCTGTAATGCCCGAAAGATAATCGGCGGTATCGCCGCTGTCGGATTCCAGCCTGCGCAGCTCCATGATGTCATGGAGAAGGGGGATCAGCTTGCCAAAGGTTTGGGTGATCTCCTCGTGGGCAAGAAGATCCGCAAATACAGCTTCGCGATAGCGAATGACATCGGGATCTTTAGTAACAAATTCGGAAAGGGAGGCGTTTTTCAAGGGAAGAACCTCGGTAAGCCCCAGCTCCTCCAATGTAAAATCGTCGATCTCTGCAGCACCGCCCGCAAGGTGGCGATCCTGTGCTTGCTTATTGGGAAAAAGCAAGCTGAAATCTGCAAGCTCGATATCCGGCATAATGAACCTCCTGAAAGCACGTTACTTCATACATTTAAATCATGATAAAAAATTATAACACATTATGATAAAAAAATCAAGCGAATGGCGAAATTTTTGTGTGATGTTGCGTCGCTGTCTTGCAAAAGCATGCAGAGTGTGTTAAAATGACAAATAGAAAGGGAGGTGATCGGGCGATGAAGCGTGTGCTGTTAGCCAAAAAACTTTTAAGCGGTATTGAAAAAATGCCAACTGTTGCAGTTGATGCGGGTTTTAGCACAGCCGAGGTGTGTGCTGACCGCCCGTTTGTCACACCCGTGGAGCTGTGGCTAAAAAACCCCCGTGCCGTGTGCGCTATGCGTGCGTGCGGTGTGTGTGAGGAGCGGATCACGGGTGCCGGGGCGGATTACGAAAAACTGGCGGTGCTCTTTGAAAATCTGCCCGCTACCGCAGGCAGTACACTTGCAGCTGACCTTTATGCCGACCTTGCCATGCTGAATGCATCGCATGCACCGATAACGGAAAATGCCGTGCATGCTTGGCAGAGTGCAAATGCCTATCTTGCTACCCGAGATGTAACGCCGCGTAGCCTGTTGGCAAAAAACAGAGTTTCGCTGCTGCGCGTGGATGCGGGGGGAGCGTGTGAGGATCGCGTTTTTGACGGAACGATCCTGCCCCTTGTGTGCTTCGATCCGTTGCTTCGCATAGAGGCACCTGATTTTTCGACACGGGTGGAACGGCTTGGGCAAAGCACGGGTGTTGCCATAAAGGATCTTGCGACGCTGGAGTTGGCAATATCACTGACGCTCGACCGCTTTTTGGCGCTTGGCGCGGGTGCGGTGATGCTCGATCTGTCGGGCTTTGATCGATTTGAAAAGCCCGATGCCTATCACGCAGCCGCGGCGCTTGCGAGTGGGCTTGCGGGAGAGCAAGCCGCGCTAACTTCCGCCGCGGTGGCACTTTGGCGTGCACAGCTTTTGCGTATGCTTGGGCGCGCCTTGGTCGCGCGCGATATGCGTTTTGTGCTGCGTGTGCGCCCTAAAACCGAGCACGTTATGGGGGATTTTTCAATAAAAGCTTTTGATAAGCTCCTGTCATATTTGGCGCAATGGAAGGCACTGCCCCCTGTGCTGCTTTCACTTGCCGCAAGAGATCTTCCGCAGGGGTTGTCGCTCTTGCTCAACCGGTTTCGAGAGAAAAACGGCACACCGCTGCTGTATTTTGGCATCGAGGCTGCAGGGGCAACCACCGCGCAACTTTCGCGTTCCTTGCGCTTTTATTTGCATCGCGGTGCGGCTTCGCTGCTGCTTGGTATCACGGACTGTGAGCAGGGGAGCTTTTCTGCGCCTGCCAAAGCACGTTTTGCACGCGTGCTGGCAGCAGAGCTTGCACGCTTTGCGGCAACCGACGGCAACGGTGTTTTTGATGAGGATGCGTTGCTGTGCGTGGCACAAGCTGTGTTTGCCGAGCAAGCCGCACGGTTTTTTGGCGTATAATATAAAAAAGGCGGAGAACCCGAAGATTCTCCGCCTTTTTATATGGTGTCATATGCTGCTAAAATTCAAAGTTGCTGTTTTTAAAGCACAAAGGTCTTGATTGCTTTTATAGCAGGGCCCGTTTCATATTCTCGCACCTCGCCAAGTGCAAAAAACGCCCCCGTTTCGCTACATAGCCGTACGCGCTCCCCAATTTTGAGTGCTGTACCTATCTTTGCCTGATAGATCTCGCATCCGCCACGGCACAGTCTTTCAAAAAATGCCGATAAGCGTACAGCGGGCAGATCTGCAAATAATTTGTCAATCGGTAAAAGTCGGTCAAGCCGTTCCGTTTCGGTAAGCTGCTCCAACTCCTCCAAGGTGTAGCAATTTTCTATGGAAAATGCGCCTGCTCTCGTGCGGCGCAGTGCCGCCATTGTGCCGCCACATCCGAGATCACGGCCGATATCCGCGCACAGGGTGCGGATGTAGGTTCCGGAGGAGCAGTGTACCGCAAGTGCGTATTCCTCTTCTTTTTTTGTAGGGGCAACCGTGAGGTTGTGTATCATGACCTCGCGCGCTTCGCGCTCAACCTCTATACCGCGTCTGGCAAGGTCGAGCAGCTTTTGCCCGTTTACCTTGAGCGCGCTGTACATCGGGGGTGTCTGCAGGTAAGTGCCGCGGTAGGTATCTGCTACACGCTCCACCTCGCTTTTGCTTGGAATATGGGGGGCGGTGGTAAGAATTTCCCCTGTAACATCCTCTGTGTCAGTCGTGATGCCGAGGCGCAAAACAGCCTCATAGCATTTGTCATGCGCGGCAAGATATTCCGCCGCCTTTGCCGCACGCCCGATGAGTAAGACCAACACGCCCGTTGCCAAGGGGTCAAGCGTGCCTGTGTGACCTACACGGCGCGTGCCGTAAAGCTTTCTCACCCTTCCAACTACGTCGTGCGAGGTCAACCCTTGCGGCTTGTCTATGAGCAATACACCGCAGGGCTCTTGTAAGTCGTTCATAGCTGCTCCTTTAAAAAGCCGATGCTGCTGACATCGGCTTTTTTATTATAAGTTTAATCAAAATGTACGGTTACGGCATGAATGGGAAAACCCTTTTCCGAAAAGTTCTTTTCATATTCCGTCATAATGTTTCCCTCGTTTAAGGGGCTGTTGTGCAGATCGCGCGTCATATCAGTCATGCGAAGCCCCATTGCCTCAAATTCTTCAAGAGAAAAATCAAACAGATTTACGTTATCGGTTTTAAAGTGCAGCTTGCCGCCTACCTTTAATACCTTGCGGTAACGCGCCAAAAAATCTCGGTACGTTAAGCGCCTTTTTGCATGGCGTGCCTTGTGCCAAGGGTCGCTGAAGTTGAGGTATATGCAATCAATGCTGTGCTCGGGAAACCATTCGGTCAAATTTTCGGCATTGCCAATGAGAAAGCGCAGATTGTCAGGGCGCTCTCTTTTTGAAAGCATTGCCTTTTCCAAGGCGGTCACCATGACATCAGCAACTACCTCCATGGCAATGAGATTGACCTCGGGGTGCTGTGCCGCCTTACCGCAGGCAAAGTTGCCCTTGCCGCACCCGATCTCCAGCTGCACAGGGCGCTTTTCGGTGAAAAAGCTGTTCGGATCTTCTTTTAATCTTGCTGTGTCCTCGATCAGCAGCTCAGCACAGGCGGCAATGCGTTCTGCCCCGTGCTTTTTCTTGCGGGCGCGCATTAGACGTTAAAACGGAACACCACGATGTCGCCGTCCTCCATCACATACTCCTTGCCCTCGCTGCGAAGCAGCCCCGCTTCCTTTACACCGTTCATCGATCCAATGCGCTGCAGATCGTTAAATGCAACGACCTCGGCACGGATAAAGCCACGCTCAAAATCACTGTGGATCTTGCCTGCAGCCCCGGGTGCTTTGGTGCCGCGCGTGATCGTCCAAGCGCGCACCTCCTTGGGACCGGCGGTGAGAAAGCTGATGAGTCCGAGCAGGGAATAGCTTGCCTTAATGAGGCGGTCAAGACCGCTTTCGGGAATGCCGAGATCGTCAAGAAACGCTTGCTTTTCCTCCCCGGAAAGCTCTGCGATCTCCGCTTCGATCTGTGCGCACACAGGCAAAATGCCAGCCTTTTCACTTTCTGCAAATGCCTTGAGGCTTGCGTACATGGAGTTGCCCGTGGGCTCCTCGCCTACGTCGTCCTCGCTTACGTTTGCCACGTAGATCACGGGCTTCAGCGTAAGCAGAGGGGTATCATAAAGAACGGCGCGCTCATCCTCGCTCAGCTCTACCGTGCGTGCGGTCTTGCCCTCGGAGAGTGCTGCCAAAACGCGCTCAAGCACGGCAAGCTCGCCGGCAAGCGTCTTGTCGCCCTTCATTGCCTTTTTGGTGCGGTCAATGCGGCGCTCGATCATTTCAATGTCGGAAAAGATCAATTCGAGATTGATCGTTTCAAGGTCACGAATGGGATCGACGTTGCCGTCAACGTGAATAATATTATCATCCTCGAAGCAGCGTACTACGTGAATAACAGCATCGACCTCACGAATGTGAGAAAGGAACTTGTTACCAAGACCCTCACCCTTGGAGGCACCGCGCACAAGTCCTGCAATATCTACAAATTCAATTACCGCAGGCGTATATTTTTCGGGGGTGTACATGCTTGCAAGGTAATCCATGCGTGCATCCGGTACAGCAACTACACCTACATTGGGCTCAATAGTGCAAAAGGGATAGTTTGCCGATTCCGCGCCCGCATTTGTCAGAGCGTTAAACAGCGTACTTTTGCCGACGTTCGGCAGTCCCACAATTCCAAGCTTCATAAGTATAAATCTCCTTATTGGAAACAGTCATAAATTTTATTATATCGCATTTTTTTGAATTTGGCAATACTTTATAAGAAAATACTTAAAATGTAAAAAATAATACAATAAATGCGAAAGGTTTTTGACCCGATTTTCGGGCAAATCCGATCGCATTTATTTTTTATTTGGGAGGCAAAGTATGAACAACTTTGAAAAAATCACGAAGACCCCGCAGGCGTTGGCAGAATTCCT
>JAFVTV010000011.1 GCA_017502975.1 Clostridia bacterium
CAATGAGATAATTTCCGTTGTGATCGATAGCAGGCTCCGTCAAAAACTTGTGCGAATCTATGTAGGTCTTGTAGTCTGCCTCGCACAGTTCGGGGTTATCGTATTTTACGATTGCGGTGATAGACTGATAAAAGAAGAATCCAGCATCAACCTTGCCAACAAATCGAACATTCTGCTCATCAAATTCATTGTACCTTGGGAAATTACTAAAATCAGTTCCCATATCATCTGCACACTGGTTGAAGTCAGCCTCATTTTCAATCGTATAGTAATTCACACTTGTCGGAATCCCAAAGAGGCTTAAAAATAGAGTGAGCGGATTGCATAGTGCTATGACAACGATTATGTTCACCAATGTAGAAAGCCATTTGCGCTGAATGCGCATGTTAAACAAGAGCATTAAAACGAAAATGATATTACAAACGCCAATAATAAAAAGCTCACGGTATGGAGTATAATTCCCATAAAGATACGGTATGTTTTCTTTCATTGCAAATCCATCAATGATTGTAAGGATTGCCAAACACGAAAACCACGCTGAGGCAAGACCAATCAGTACGATTGCTACGATTTTGATGGGAGAGAGCTTAACTTTTTTCCTGTTCATAGTCGTTCTCCTTTGTTATTTTTGTGATTTTAGTTTGTTGGAATGGCGTGGTGTAAACTTGCAGGCAAATTCTTATTTATCGTTCCGTTTTATCGCCGGTTTCGCCTTTGTATTACAAGGGCACAGGGCAAAGCCCATACCCCTAAGGTGCACGCACCCAAAGGCTCCCTTTACACAAGGGAGGCTTTTTGTTAGCCTCATTATAATACAAATCGGCAGAGAAAAAAAGTTCTCTGCCGAAAATTATGTGTGTCCGTAGGGGCGATTCGTGAATCGCCCCTACAAAATACAAACATCCTTATGAGAAGGAGCGTAAATGAGAGCCTTTTTTGTTATACACTATGAACGCCAAGGGCAGCATCAGCGTTAGCATCAATGCCATACTTCTGCTTCTTGCGCTCCTCAAAGAACTTCAGAGCCACCTGCTCAAACAGAGCGTAGGTGAGAACGTCCTCATCCTGCTCCATATACCCTGCGATCTTCTCGCGGAGGGCATCAAGCTCGGGCGCGAGCTTATCTGCGGGACGGCAGGTAATGGGCTCCTCATCGCCAATGATCTTTTTGGTGATGGCGGGATCGATGGGCATCGGTGTTTTACCGTACTCACCGCGCACAACGCCCTTAAACTCCTTGGTTACCATCTTATAGCGCTCGCCGCCGATGACGTTGAACACTGCCTGCGTACCTACGATCTGCGAGGAAGGGGTAACGAGGGGCGGGTAGCCTACATCTGCGCGCACACGCGGAACCTCTGCAAGAACCTCCCCGAGAAGCTCGGATTTGCCTGCATCCGCAAGCTGACGCATCAGGTTAGAAAGCATGCCGCCGGGCACCTGGTAAAGGAGTGCGTTTACGTCAACCTTGAGTGCCTTTACGTCAAGCTGACCGCTCTTGAGGTACTTCTCGCGAAGACCTGTGAAGTGCTTGGTAACCTCATCAAGCTGTGCAAGATCAATGCCCGTGTCGCGCTCGGTGCCTGCAAGTGCGGCAACAAGCGTTTCTGTGGGGGGCTGAGAGGTACCCATAGCAAGGGGAGAAAGTGCGGTGTCAATGACATCAACACCTGCCTCTACAGCCTTAAGCAGGGTCATAGAAGCAAGACCTGCGGTGTAGTGGGTATGAAGCTGTACAGGAAGCTTAACTGCGCCCTTGATGGCTTTTACGAGGTCGTAAGCATCATAGGGTCTGAGAAGACCTGCCATATCCTTGATACAAATGGAATCAGCGCCCATTTCCTCAAGCTGCTTTGCGTACTTTGCATAGTAGTCAAGCGTGTAGCCGGGGCCGGTGGTGTAAGAGAACGCCGCCTGCACATGGCCGCCCTCGCGCTTGGTTGCATCGATTGCGGTCTTGAGGTTACGGGGGTCATTAAGTGCATCAAAAATACGCAAGATATCAATGCCGTTGGCAATTGATTTCTGTACGAAATATGCTACTACGTCATCGGAATAATGACGGTAGCCAAGAATGTTTTGACCGCGGAACAGCATCTGCAGCTTGGTATTTTTTACCTTGTCGCGAATGATGCGAAGGCGCTGCCACGGATCCTCGCCAAGGAAACGCAGGCAGCTGTCAAAGGTAGCGCCGCCCCATGCCTCGATCGAGTGGTAGCCGATTTTATCCATTTTTTCAAGCGCGGGCAGCATCTCCTCGGTCGTCATACGAGTGGCAATGAGGGACTGATGTGCGTCGCGGATGATTGTTTCTGTAATTCCTACTTTAGACATAGTTTTTTCCTTTCTAAATTACATTAAAAGGCCCAGGAGAGGAACACGCCTGCGGCAATGGCAGAGCCGATAACGCCTGCGACGTTGGGGCCCATTGCGTGCATCAAGAGGTAGTTGGTAGGATCGGTCTCCTGCCCTACCTTTTGAGAAACGCGTGCTGCCATGGGTACTGCGGAAACACCTGCAGAGCCAATGAGGGGGTTGATCTTGCCACCTGTAATAAAGCACATGATCTTGGCTGTGATCAAACCGCCGCAGGTGGAAACGCAGAATGCCGCAAGACCGCAAACAATAATAAGGAGCGTTTCGCCGCGCAGGAAGTTCTCTGCCGTAGCGGTTGCACCTACACTGATACCAAGGAAAATGGTAACGATGTTGATCAGCTCGTTTTGTGCGGTTTTGGAAAGGCGATCGGTCACGCCGCTGACGTTCAAGAGGTTACCGAACATCAGGCAACCGATCAGCGTTACGGCATCGGGCACGATGAGCCATACGATAAGGGTAACGAGCACGGGGAAGCAAACCTTCTCCACCGTCGATACCTTACGAAGCGTGGTCATGCGAATCGCACGCTCCTTTTGGGTTGTGAAAAGACGCATAAAGGGGGGCTGGATCATCGGGATCAGCGCCATGTAGCTATATGCCGCAATCGCAATAGCACCAAGCAGGTGAGGCGCTAATGCCTTGGTTACCAAAATCGCGGTAGGACCGTCAGCACCGCCAATGATACCAATCGCAGCGGCCTCCTGCGGGCTGAACACACCGGAGATCAGTGCTACGCTAAACGCTACAAACACGCCAAACTGTGCGCCCGCGCCAATGAGAAGCGTTTTGGGGTTTGCGATAAGGGGGGTAAAGTCGGTCATGGCACCGATGCCGATGAAAATAAGGCAAGGATAAATGCCAAGCTTAACACCGAGGTAAAGCAGGTCAATCAAACCGCCGTCGTGAAGCACAGCACCGTAATCGATATCCCCTGCTGTCATAAAGAACTCGGAGTGGAAAAGCTCCGCGCCGGGCAGATTTGTCAAAAGCATGCCGATGGCGATGGGCAGAAGCAGCAGCGGCTCATAACCGCGCACAACTGCAAGATACACCAGCACGCCTGAGATCAGGAACATCACTGCCGTTTGCCACCAATCGGGATTGTTGGCAAACAGACGGTAGATACCGGTGCTCTCCAAAAAATTCAAAATACTTTCTACCATAGTTGTTCTCCGCTGTTACTGAAGCGTAACCAAAACCTCATCGGTGGCAACGGAGGTGCCCTGTGCTACAACAACAGCAGCAACTACACCGTCACGGGGAGCAACGATATCATTTTCCATCTTCATAGCCTCAAGAACTACCAGCACGTCGCCTGCCTTAACGCTATCGCCTGCTTTTACAGAAACGCGGGTGATGGTGCCGGGCATGGGAGCCTTAACGGGCTCGCCGCCTGCAGGAGCTGCTGCGGGAGCGGGTGCAGCTGCAGGAGCTGCTGTGGGAGCAGGAGCTGCTACGGGAGCGGGAGCAGCCACAGGTGCTGCGGGAGCGGCTATGGGAGCGGCTACACCGCCAACCTCCTCGATCATAACGTCATATTGTGTACCGTTTACAGTTACTTGAAATCTTCTCATTTGTATTTACCAAGCCTTTCTTTATTTGTTGTTACCGCGACTGCGGCGGAAGGATACGACACGGAAATTCGGCACTACGCCGCCATTTTCCTCAGCGAGCATCAGGGACACTGCAGCAGTGATCGCTGCAACAAGCTCACCGTCAGCACTTGCTGCTTTCGGTGCAGCAACAGGGGCGGGCGCTACTGCCTTGGGAGCAGGCGCTGCGGGTTTGTTTTCCGCCGGTGCCTTCCCTCTTTCAAGCGCACGGCGAAAGAGTGCAAGAGCCGCCCAAAGAATTGAAAGTGCTACGAAAATGGTTGCCATGCCGATCAGCGTCATGCGTCCGGCATAGGCAAAGCGCTCGCCAAGGTTCATAGCAGAAAGAAGTGTGACACTATTCATAGCTCACCTCACAGCATGCGCCCGTTTTTGCCTTCAAGCATATACAGCGCGGCAATAATGCGGGCACGCAGCTCAGCAGGATCAATGATATCATCTACCGCACCAACACTGGCTGCTGCCAAGGCGGTAGCGTTTTTCTCGCGCCACTCCTTTTCAACCGTAGCACGGTCGGTAGTGGAGGTGATGCGATCGTTTTCAAGGAAAGCAACGGCAGTGCTTGCAGGAAGTGCCGCGATCTCTGCCTCAGGCAGTGCAAACACAACGTCAGCGCCAAGCGCTTTACTGCCGCCAAAGATAAAGCCGGCACCTACTGCCTCACCAACGATAACGGTAACGCGTGCGCTCTCGCTTTCGCTTTGTGCGCGTGCAAGCTTAGCAAGTGCTTTTGCAAGCTTTACGTCACAGCCATTGGTATCAACACCGGCACAGTTTACAAGAGTTACAAGGGACATGCTATAAGCATCTGCAAAGCGGATCATCTTTGTCAATTTTCCTGCGCCCTTAGCGGAAAGCTTGCCGTCAATTGCGGCAACGACGCAGGGCTGATCGCCAAGCGTAGCAAAGCCAACCTTTACCTCGCTTGCATAGCCGCCGTACACCTCAAGGAAGAGGCCGCTATCCACCACGGCGGCAAGCGCAGCCTCGGCAGTAGCCTTAGCACCCAGCGCAACAGCGCGGTTGGGGTCATCTCCCGTTACTGCAGCCTCAGCCGCAGAGCAATTGTCATCGGGCAGATAGGAAAGAAGCGTTTTTACCTTGCCAAAAGCATCAGCCTCATCAGCGGCAACCAAAGCCGCTACCTTTTTGCTGTTGCTCTCCTCATTCGCAACGTAAAGGCTTGCGCCCTCACTTACAACGGTAAAATCAAACAAAGATGCGATAGCTGCCATCGTGCCAACGCACTTGCCGTGCACCAGCGCGATCTGCGGCACAACACCTGCAGCGCTAGCCACGGTATCAAGCAGCACGCCGTAGCCCGACAGAGCCGCAGCACCGTCAAACACCACAGCACCTGCACTGTCAAACATACCCACAACGGGTGCGCCAACAGACACAGCCTTTTCATAAAGCATAGCAATTTTTTCAGCGTGACGGCCGTCAACCGCACCCTTCATTGCACTTTCATCCTGCGCGAAGGCAAACACAAGTCGCCCGCCAACGGCACCGTAACCGCATACAACACCCTCGTTCTCGTTCTCGTTGCCGGGGCGACGGATATAAGCGCCCAGCTCTACAAAGGTAGCGGCATCGAAAAAGGACGAAAGGCGCTCACGCGCTGCCGAAACTGTTTTTTTCATATAAAAACATTCCCTCCATTCGTGATTTTTTTGTCAATCTTTATATGATATATAAAAAAACAAAATTCAAATTCATTATACCACATTGCGTCAAAAATTCCCATTGATTATGCCAAAAAAAATGTTAACATTTTGTAAAGTAAAGTTTGCATTGCCGTTATTTTAATCCGTATATGTTAAAATAACAACAGAAAGCGAGGTCTTTTTATGCGTATTGATTTTCACACCCACTGCTTCCCCGATAATTTAGCGCCGCGCGCCATGGCAATTCTTGCAAAGAACTGCTCGGCTGACGCTTCCCTTCACCCACATACCGACGGTACGGCAAAAGATACAAAAGCACTTTTGTCACGCATTGGCATTGACCGCGCGGTTGTATGTAACATTGCCACCAATAAAACGCAGGAAACAAACGTAAACAGCTTTGCCATCTCCATGGCACACGATGATTTCTTTTCCCCTCTTGGCTCCCTGCACCCCGACAGCGAACAGCAGGAGAGCGAGCTTGACCGCCTTGCGGCGGCGGGGATCTGTGGCGTTAAGCTGCATCCCGACTACGTGCACGTGCCCCTTTCGGACAAGCGCTTTGACCGCATCTTTTCTCTCCTTGAGGAGCGTGGCTTTTTCGCGATCGTTCACGCAGGGCTTGACCCCATTTCGCCCGATTTTATACACGCGACGCCCGAAATGTTTCACGAAGTCACCAAAAAGCATCCGCGTCTCTCGCTCATTGCGGCGCACATGGGCGGCTTTCGGCGCGGCGACGAGGTCTTAAAGCATTTAGTGGGCACGGATATTTACCTTGACACTTCTCTTTCGGCAAAGCGCCCCGAGGAAAAGGATCTCTTATGCAAGATCTTGCACGAGCACCCCGAGGACCGCCTTTTGTTTGCAACCGACACCCCTTGGAGCAACCCGCAAAAGGAGATTGCCTTTGTTGAGGAAGCAGGGCTTGATGAGAACCGCAAGCAAGCTATTTTTTACAAAAATGCACAGCGCCTGTTAAAATTAAATTAAAAGGATACCCCAATAAAAGTAAAACCACCGCCCACGGATTTCCCGTGGGCGGTGGTTTTTATGTTTTTAAATTGTCAACAGCAACTTTACCGCCGCCGACGGTTGTGAGCGTGACGCTGGCTTCTTTCAAGAGCCAGCAAGTATTGCTCTCTTCGACAAAAAAGCCCCCACACGCCAATCGCAATACAGATAAGAGAATAATATTGTGGCAAAGACATATTCAACCAAAAACGAGGATTGTCACGGAAAAACTCGAGAATAAAGCGATACATCCCATAGCAAACCATAACAATTAAAGCCTGATTGCCGTTCCATGCACTTTTCTTATTCCCTTTTTCACCCCATGTTAGCTTGTTTTTCTCTACATATAACAAAAAAGCCAAGAGCAAAAGGTCTAAAACAACCTCAAAAAGCTGCACAGGAAGATAAAAGGCTTTTTCTCCGACATAGCGCAAGGGCGCACCGCAGCAATGCGAGAAAAAACACCCAAGACGCGCACCGGTCACCACGATCATGCCGAGCGGTGCCACAAAATCAAACAGCATTGCTTTTTTCTTTTTCAGGCAAAGCGACATGATCACAACATAGATAGCCGCAAAAACAATGCCGCCATAAAGCGATTGCCCGGATGGATTAAACGCCGAAAAGCTTTTTTGCACGATGACCTTTTCAAAGCCGAACAAAAATTTTGTGCCTCCCCACGCCCAAAAAGGAAAGACTATGCTAAAAATTGCCGTTTGCAAAACATTTAAACCGTATTTTTCACGACGCAAAAACGCGGTTATAATTGAGGCAACAGCACCAAAAAGCATAATAAAATAATGATGGGGGACGCCTAAAATACTATTAAAAATTCTATTGTAAAGTCCGCCGTGCGCCACAAAAGGCAACAATTCACTTGCAAAAAGAGCTTGACAGATTAGCAAGACAGCGAACGCCAGCATCATTCCCGCCAAAGCACACGGCAAAAGATAAATTCTCTTTTTCATAATTTTTCCTCTCTTAGGGGAAACAACTCCAAACGCCGCACGCGCGAGGCGTGCGGCGTTGATTTGTTAATTCGGAGTGAGGACACCGTTTTCTACAACGACACCCCACTGCGTTTCAGCAACTGTTTCGGGATCCGCCTGAATGGTAGATGCAAGAATCTCTACTTTCAAGCTATAGCCATCAGGAGCAGCTGCTAACTGCGTACACTCGGTAATTAAGGAAGTTGTAACATAAGGAGTAGGATCAAACCCCTCTGCATTAATGTCTGCATCATCAGGTAAGTTTTCAAGCGCCTTGGTATAATACCAAAATGTATCAGTTCCCTGCTTCCAATTTGCGGTGTCAAAGGTGATCGAATAATCGGTTCCCAATGACGGTGAAACGGCATAAACCGTTCCGTCATTAGCAACCCAGTTTACCACAACGGCAACGCGCGCAAAGGAGGGCGCATCGCCCATATTACCTACCACAGATTGAGCCGTTACACTATCGATCACCGCCGGCTGAAAGGTGTTTGTAACCGAATCAGTCCGCGTTACGATAAATGCAACTGTGCCGCCAACAACCCCCAACACCAAAACAACAGTTAGCGCAAGCAACGCAATGGCTCTTTTGCCATGCCATCTAAAAAATTTTAATTGCTTCATGCCTTCCTCCCGTTATCCCGCATTGTAAGGAGTGTAAGAGTATGTACCGTAGCTATCACCATCAAGCCATTGCTCCACATTCATAGTCAACGTAAAATTCGCCGTTCCGCCACCAACGGGTACCGTTACACTTTGCGCAGATGTTTCAGCATAACGCCAAGTCCAATTACCGGAAACTTCGCTGACAGTATAGTCACCGACAGGAATTTCACCTATGATTACTTGCGTGTTGGCTTTTACAGCAATGATCATATCAACCTTTGCCGCGTTACCCGACACACCCTTAATATTGAGCAAAACATACTGATTCTCATCGCCCTTATCCGTGTTGACGTTCAAGGTCAGCGTTGCGTTATTAGGCTCGAATTTAGCATAATATTTCGCATTCTGATACAGTTTAATAGAATTTCCGTTGGCATCAACCGCACCGGTATCATACGGCTTTGGCATGATCTTGTTATTGGTCAAGCCGTTGGTGCTCTCCAAATCGTAAGCAGCTGCGCCTTCCGTTACGGGAATGGTACACGCTTCATCAAGGAACCACCCGACAAAGCGATAATTTTCCGCATCGGTCAATAAAGCTTCTGAGCCCAGAACGCCGGCGCCGGTGGCAGCACCTACAACATCCTGCGTGGTAATATTCAGTCTGCCGCCCGCACCTATAAGCACGTAGTCAATCACCGCAGTCAACTCGGTATATTTGAAGGTAGCGGTATTTGTTCGCAGTTCACCTATGGCGCTATCATCCTCCAAAACGATTACACGGTTTGCCGCTTCACCAACGATCTGCCAGCCTTGCTTCTCCAAATCCACGTAGTAAGCAATTACTTCTTGCTGATACAAGCCCGTACCGTTTACGGTAGGAGCCAAGACCTGTGTTGACGTCTTCTCATCTGTATACTGCACCGTATAGCTGCAAGAATTTCTCTCATAGAAGAAATAAATGGTTGTGCCTTCAGCGGTAACAGTTGAGGTATAAACGCCGTTGGTAGGTGTTAATACCGTTTTGACAACGTTTCCGTTTTCGTCCAAGGTCCATGCCTCTGCTTTAGTGAAATGGAAGCCTACAAGATTATCTCTTGCTGCCTCGGGCGCTGTGCTTGTACCAATATCACCAATAATTTGCGAGGATGCAAACTCGGTATACAAGCTTAGGTCCTCCAGCTCCTGTGTCTGGTGTACGATCTTATAGTACGCTTGCGTTTCGTTATAGGTGTAGTAGAAATAGATATGATTGTTAACGTAAGGATACTCCTGTGTCGTGTCCTTGGTAGCAGTCAACACCAAGCTCTTGGAATACGCATCGGGCAAAAACTTTGTAAGCGGCACAAAGTTTTCGGTTACAATTGCAAAATGCGTGGTATCATCGTCATACACCACAACGCCGTCAGCAGGCAAGCCGGCATCAGCCAAAGACTGATTAAAGACTGCTATCTGCTCAGCAGTAGAGCCCTCCGCGGGAAGATAATGCACATAATATGCCATTGCATCATCATAGGTGTAATAGAAGGTATAGTTGATCTCATCCACCGTTTCGGGATCGTTATCTGTCATCAAGTTAACGCTTGCGGTGCGCATGGTGGGATAGTAGTTGATCTGATACTGCTCGTAAAGAGCCGTGCCCGATTTCGCTGTAAAGCTCTTGCTCTGACCGGACAAGGCATACCCGATCTCATCCTTTGCAATCTGGATCTCGTTACCTGTTTCGGGATCCTTATACACGTAACTAACGGTATATTTTACAGTATCGCGAGAACTCCACTTGGCGTACAGATCCATATCCTCTTTCACAGGGATATTATTGAACAGAAACGCCTTTTCGGTATCCGGCACACCGTCACCGTCGGTATCGGCTTGATAGAAGCATCCAATAACCTCGGAATAAGGATCATATACAAAACTATTCAGATCAAAATTAACCGTTGAGCCATAGGGCACCTTTAAGGTCGTGTTCAACAAAGCATCACGATCGGCGCCCTCAGCGGTCGGGTCAGAATCGTAAATGTTAACGGTATACTCGATCGGCTTCCAATAAGCAAACAGCATCAAGGGGCCGTCGGGCAAGGTGGAATAAGAATAGATCTTGGTGGATTCCGAGGGATACTCGCTTGCATACCAACCGCCGAACACATAACCGTGCAAATACTGCGTGGGAACAACAAGCGTTGCTCCGTTCAGCAGCTCCTCGGGAACGATCTCAGAAATCGGCATGCCGAATTTAACGTCAGGATCCTGCGTTGCCGTCACACCGCCCACTGTTGTGGTGCCGGCAGAATCATATATTGCAATTGGCGTGGTAGTGTCTGAATTGTAAAACTGAATGTTTATGCCGTCTGTATTGCGATCGTAGTAGAAAACATAAACTGTGCAAGTTTGACCGTTCAAAGTCATAGCGGATTGTGTGGCATCGGTGGCAAGATAAGTCATACCCAAAATATCCTTTTGAGTGGGAGCACTTGTCATGAAAAATCCTTGAAAATGCTCCAATGCACTGGAATACCACTTTGTTTCCCCGTTGTTGGTATATTGCTGACGCGCCTCGCCGGTGGCAGAAAATGCAATCGCGCCGTCACCGGTTGTCTGATCAAGATCCTCAAACATAAAATACACGACGTAAGGATCAACATCAGCAGAATATTGCGCCGTTACCACAACGTCAACAGTATAGCAAAGATCCTTTACCATGTTAGGATATTTATAATACTGATAAACCGTGTTATTACCCATTGTAAAGGTCCATTCGTAAAACTTTGTTGTTCCACCGTCAAAGGTGGCCCAGCCAAGGCTTTGCATCATTTGATAGTCAGGCCAAATGGTAGAAATATCTTGCTCATATTTAGCAGTGATGGTAAATACCGTGGTAGTATCCACAGTAGCGCCGATGTGTTCGGTGCAATCGTGTGTCAAGATACAAGCAGAATAGCAATCTACTGTATGCACATGTGTACAATTACAATAATCGTTGCATACATGCTCTTCTTTTCCACAGGAATAGCACTCTGCAGTATGAACATGCTCCAACGTAGCGCATTTAAAGCATTCAGTAGTGTGGGTGTGTGCTGTTTTACCGCAGGAATAGCATGCATCTGTATGCGTATGACCGGCATCGGTATTAGTGCAGATTAATCCGCATACATTTTCAATATGCGTGTGTTCTTCATTATCACAGTTATTATAAACGCATCCATAAGTATGGTCATGAACGCTTGTTGTTTCACCCTCAGTACAGTTAAGCGGGCCTATGACATTTCCGCTTTCGTATTGACCAAAAAGATCTTCGCAAAAGTTGTTATTCATTCTATACCAAGATCCATCCACGAAAACATACGGAGTCAAGCCCGACACATACAATTCACCTTGGTCGGGAATTTTAGGAGCACCGGACGGAGGAGAAGTCGGCGTATTAGCAGCAGCGCCATAACAAACAGGGGTGTGCATGTGCCGAACACAACAAGCTTCGCTGTGAATGTGCTCAGAGTGATTTACAGCACAAGAATCGGTGTGAGTATGCGCTTTATCACAAATCTCATCTTCGCTTAATACACAAGCATCGGTATGCACGTGCGTACAATTGGGTGTTGCCATAATGCAACCTTCGGTATGATCGTGCGCAAAGGGGCAATTGGTTGCAGATGCATAGGAGGCAGGGACCTTAAATTGCAACGAAAAAGCACGCCGCGTGTAATACACGCTGATTGCCGTAGTGCCGTTACCCTGCACCACCACATCGCCTGCCTCTGCGGTCTTGGCGGCGTTGTAAACAAAGAACTCCTCATCATCCACCGCATCCGTAATGGCAGCAGGCAATGCGGCATAATTTACAGCATTGACCACGTTGCCGGAATAAACGGCATTGCCGTCAGAGTACTGGCTGACCGTTTGCTTGCCCCACAGAGAATAATTACCGTCACTGGCGTTTTCTTTCCAATACAAAACGGTAAAGGATGTTTGCGTACTGGACCAAATAGCCTCATAATGCAGGTTGCAGGTTACAACAATTCCCTTTCTGTCTGCGCCACTTGCAACTTGCGTAGGACCGATTGCATACAGGCTCATGATTTCCTGGTTTGAGGTATTATAGTTAAAAACTACAGAATCACTGGCATCAACCGTGCAAGTCCAATCATACGTGGTTTTATCATACGTACGCAATGCATACATTTTGAAACCGAAACCAATACGCGAAGGTGTATTGAGGTAGATCTCGGTTTTATTGCGCACGTAAACCGGATCCTGACCTTGACCGTTTACATCCAGATCAAAGGAAACCAAATAATAATTTGCATCATAGTAAATGTAAATAGCAGTCTGCCCGTCGGGGGTCACCTTTTCGGGAATGTAATACAGCGCAGTGTACCCTTCAATGTTAATTGCAAGATCTCCGGGAACTGGCTCACCCGTTGTACCGGTCTTGGTAGAATCGGTGCTGTGTAGGGTGTAGCGGTCATCGTTGGGGTTTTGCACGTAATGATAGATTGTATACGGAATACCGGAATTAGGCTTATAGAAAATATAAATGTCATTATCCGCCGCAATGCCATCAAAGGAAAGCGTTAAGGAGTACTCTCCATCCGTTTCCGTCAAATAACAAGGAAATGTCGTTGTTTGCAGCTCCGGCGTGTATCCAACCTGCGCAGGAACCACAATTGTCATATCCTCTTGATTGGCATTAACAACCAGGGTACGGTCTGAAATCACCTGTTCTACATAATTACCGGCAGCATCCACAAAATGATAATGGATAACCACATTATAGGTAGTGCTTTCTTCCTCAGCCAACAGCATCAAGCCGGAATTGCTATTTGCAACGGCAAGGGTAGAAAGCCCGCTAACGCCTGCCGAAGCGGGCGCAGACAGCGCCTGCACCGGAGATTCGTTGGCAACCATCACAGGTGATACCGCCTCTGCAGGTGTAGCATCGCTGACAACATTAGCAGAGCCGTTATTCTTTAGCAAATAAGAAATTTTAACCGTCACCGGATCGGATACATAGATAATATTCTCGTAAGTAGCGGTAGCACGAAGTTGCGCTCTACCGCTTGTATCCAACAAGCTCGCGAGCAGCGCATGGGTCACCACACAATGATCCTTTGTCTTATCGCCGATCTTGACCCAAAGGTTGGTTGTTGCATTTGCCAATATCTCCCACTGCCAAGTAGGGGTACCGTCCATATGCTTGGTCTTTGTAGTCAAGGTCAGCTTATCATCCTCAATCAAAGTAACCTCGGTTACTTCTTCATCGTTATATAAGATGTGAACACTTGGCGCAAACCCTTCCGCCAAAACGGAAAGTGGTAAGGAGAAAAACAACGTGAGAATTGCCATAAAAAAAGCAATTTTTCTGACACGTTTCATCGTTTTCTTTGTCATATATTTCCCCTTTCGTTAGTTCTTTTGCCGTGGGTAGTCGGTGGCTTCAAGAGCCAAAATACCGCTTGCCGTTGGCATGCGTCCCTCGGGGGGATGCAACTGGGATTTTTGATTTCTTTTTGCCCGTGCAAGCAAAGCGGTGCCGTGTGAAATAAGGCTGCGCTTTCCTCTGCCCCGCGGGCTTTTGTATTATAATAGTATCCGTTGATTGCGTGGTTGCTCACGCGGTACGTACTCTTTTGCCATGTAACCGACCTTTTGCAATCGACGGGCTTGTTGTTTTCAATTTCAAAGGTGTTATCCGCTTGTGCGGATAGATATGGGCTGATCCTTTGCGTTATTCTTAAACCGCATTTGACCTTGCCATTTTATAAATTACAAAACGTATACTATTGCGCACGCGGTTGCCGCGTGCTCTAAAAAAGTTAAGCGCGTGGCTTTCCCGCTGCGACGCCGCTCCCTTATACAAGGGAGCTTTAACATTTTGCGACGCCACAGGGGAAAGCAAAGGTTTAATTAATTAAAGTAGTTTGCGAAATCGGAATTGGTTGCATCAGAACCGCCACCAAAGGCTGCTTCAATTGCCGCCTCAGCAGAATCAAAGCCTGTCGTCTGAACGGCGTAAGCAGTGATAACAATGTTCATGTTTTCAAGATGTGCCATTTGGTCATTACCCCAACGGGCAGGAATAACTACTTCTTCAAAGAGCGTGATAGAGTCATTGGTTGTTGTAACCGTTTCGTAAATCACATAGATCTCAATAGAATCCGCAGTTGTGACGTATTTTACAGAATAATTTGCATCTGAAAATACATTTCCGCTCAAGAAATCACTAACAAGTGTTTTACCCGTAGCAGCCTCAACCGTCAAAACCTCTGTAACGTTGGCAGCAGCGTTGCTTGCACCCTCGTTTTTAATAACGATTTTAGCAGCCAAGTAAGCGTTTTCAGAACCCGTATTGGTAATAGCGGGATACTTATCGTAAGTAAGGCCGGGGTGCACCGTACCATAATCGTAGCCGGTAAAGCCATCCTTGCCAACAACTTTAGTTGTTGAAACGCCATCAACAGTCTGAGTTTCGGTCAATTTAATTGCCACATTACCGGACGTAAAGGTATTGGTGGCTGTTTTAGTTTCGGTAAAGTAAGCAATGGTTGCGCTTGCAATGGAAAAAGCCAAAATACAAACCGCCAAGGCTACCACAAAAATTTTCTTTTTCATTTATTGTTAGTCCTCGTTAGAATAATATTAGTCAAGCGTTTGAGCTTCAGCCCATGCAGCAGCAACGGTTGCAAATCCGCTCTTCTGAACTGCATATGCGGTAATAGTAATAGACAATTCAGCCGTGTCTTCTTTGGTCAAATCTTCACTTACATTTACCGTATCGTTTACAAAAACCTTATACTCAACTGCGCTATCGCTGCGGCTATGCTCACGATAATAAACACCCGCGGCTCCATCTACTGCAGTCCAACCATCCAAGGTATAGGTAAGGAAATTCTTAGTATCCGTTTCATCGATTTTGATGAAAACATAACAATCTTCACTACCGACACCTACGGTTACCACGGGGTCCTTCGTAATAGTTCCACCAGGGATCATCTTATATGCAGAGCCGGTCGTTTCTTCCAAAGAAAGGTCAATATTGCCAACAGTAAAAGTGTTCGTAATGGTATCGGTTTTATCCATCAACCAAGCAAGAGTACCGCCAACTGCAAAGCAGCAGACAAAAATGGTTGCAAGAATTGTAATCAATGTTTTTTTCATAATTCAGTGCTCCTACGCTTTATGGATTGGGCTTTAACTCAGTTTTGGCAGCAGCCCATGCAGCAGCAGCGGTGTCGAAGCCATCTTGCTGAACAGCGTAAGCGATAACAGTAACCTTTTTGTTGATATAAGTAGCCAGCTCATCGTTAGTTACAGTGCCCTTAACTTTAACAGTTTCGAAAACAACATAATCATTACCAGCAGTAGCAACTTGATTGTAGGCATAAACATTAGTTTCGCCCGCAACTGCTACCCAGCCTTTTGCAGTCAACTGATCAGCAATGGTGGTTGCGTCTTGAATTGCAGCGATCTCATCGGTGATTTCTACAAACAACCAGCAGTTTTCACTTGACGCATCCACATGGATAGTGGGATCCTTGTCATATACGTGCCCGGGAAGCAGCTTGTAGCTGTTTTCCTTTACTCTTGCTGCATCTTCGCCGGTCAAAGCCTTACCGTCATTGCCAACCTTAGCTTCATCCATAGTAATTTTAACATTACCGACAGTGAATGTATTGGTAACGGTATCTTGAGAAGTCAAATACGCAACGGTACCTGCGATGGAGCCAACGACCAATAGAATGGCGCAGGCAACCACAGACAGGGTAATTAAAAATTTCTTTTTCATTTTGGTTTATCCTCCTAGGATAGGGTTAAGTTCGGTTTTGCGCGCTTTGCGAAAACCGTTATTGCGGGTCGGCATTTTCCGTGTCGGGTGTATCACCCTCAACGGAATCTGCCTCACTTTTTTTGTTTTTGCCGTTCGGCAGCACCGTGCTCAACAGCAGCACAGCGCACAAGCCAAGCAACACGTAACGCCCTGATGAATTTTGCAAATACACAGCCAAATATCCCAAGTACGGTACAGAAAACACAGGCTTTCCAATCACGTTATTGCAGTGTACGCCATCACCGCCGTCTGCCACGTCGTTATTATCGCCTTTGGTGCGAAAGTAGCGCACGGCGGGATCGTTTTCATCCTCGATCACCTCGATAATACGGTGTGTGACAACGGTGTCATTTAACATAAAGGTAATGGGGTCGCCTACCGTTAAGGTCAGCGGATCCACCTTTTTTACGTAGATGATTGAGCCTACGTGATAGGTTGGCTCCATCGAGCCCGAAAGCACGGTGTATGGGTAAAGCCCGATCAAGCGCATACCCACCAATAAAAACGCCACCAGCAACACCAATACCACCATAATGGTAGTGGCAAGCCGAAAGACACGCTTTATCTGACTCATTGCGTTTTCCTCCTTGCTCTTACAGCCTTTAAAGCGCTCTAACGCAAGAAAGAATGCGGGAATGCTTAAGACTTTGGCTGCCCTCCCCCGCCGTGGCGGGGGAAGGGATTAAAACTTAGGGCTCTGTGATTACGGTAGCACCGGTAACGGTTACGAGGGCTGCATAAGCAGCGGCATCTTCATCAACCCAAACTGCGTTGGTTGCATCAGCTGCAACGCCGGTAATATCAACGTTTTCAACGGTGATTTCAGCGCCTGCAACAGATTTGACCATGATCGCAGCCTTATTGTTGGTGTTGAACGTAGCATCAGAAACCTTAAGGGTTACTTTAGCAGGACTGTCTACGTACTGCTCATCGATCTTGATGCCGCGACCGGCGCTATTGACGGTAAGACCGTTGATCTCAACATCCTGACCCTCTGCAGTGATCCAAAGCGCATAGTAGTCATGCGTTTCGTTGATGGTAACGGTATTGAGTTTTACCGATTTGTTTGCATTGGTAAATGCGATCGCCTTTTCAAACACAACGTTTTCAATCACATAATTGCAGTTTGCAAAGGTAAGATCATAAGAGTTCCATGTACCGCTAGCCTGAGAGCTGGTCATGGTACCGTTCTTAATGGTAAAGGTAGCGTTGGCATTCTTTGCACCGATGCCAGACCAATAGGTGGTGGTGATGTTAAGCTTTTGGCCGTTGAGATCGATCACGATGCTCTTTGTGCTGTCGCCGCCAAGCTTATACTCGCCGCTGCCGGGGGTCTGCGCACCAAGAGAGGTGATGGGCAAGTTGATATCTGCCGCAAGAATAACAGAAACGTTCTCCTTGTCAGCGGTCAGAGCAGCAGCCAGCGCGTCAGCAGTAGCAACAACGGGTGTGCCGTCGATGACCAGAGTGCCGGTTTCGCCGGGAACAAAACGGCCAAACAGAGCAATCTTCTCAGCCGCAACGCCATTCTGACTCAGAGTGACGTTCGCAACAGAAACGTTGCTGATCACAACGTGACCGTTGTTAGCGGTACCAACTACGGCACCGGTACGCCAAGAACCGTCATCGTTAGAAACGACATCGACATTCTTAATCACACAATTTTCAATAGTAGTCCAGGTGTAATCGCTAGCACCGGGATGACCGGCAATTGCACCGGCAGAACCTGCACCAATCACATCGGAATCAACAACAGAGCAATTGGTGATGGTAACATAGGTCTTTACAGGGCCGTCATTCTCATTGGCATAGCCGGAAACCCAACCAATCAGACCGCCGACACGCTCACCGGTAACGGTAGAGTTAAGCAGATGGCAGTTCTCCAAAGTGATAACTTGCATGGAATCCGCAGTATCAACAAAAGCGCCTCCACCAAGACCGCTGGTGCTGACGATAGTGGAATCAGCAATGGTCAGGTTCTTGATCACAATGCCGGACTTGCCTGCGAAGCCACCCGCAAACAGAGGAGCAGACAGACCGGTGACGGTTGCGCCGTTACCCTCGATGGTAACAACACCTGCACCGTGGTAGCCATCAACCTTGATAGGTGCCCAAGTAGTACCGGTCAAGTCAATGTCACCGGCAAGAACGATGGTGTTATCGCCTGCATTCGCAGCAGCGGCAGCAGTCAAAGCGGGCTTCAGGCCGTTGGAATTATAGACCGTATAAGTGTTGTCATCATCTTTTACCACACCGTCGGAAACCATGGACACCTCTACAAGGTTATTGGTAACGGTGTCAACGCCAACAACGCCACTTACATCGAAGTTGGGAGTGGTAGCACCGCTATAATTGGAACCGTAGAGTACATTGAACGCCGCGTAAGCCACGTGAGTGCCGTTCAGCGTCACGTTTTCCACCTTGCCCGTAAGGGTAGTGGCAGCGGTGCCGGAATAGTTACCAACAAGAGCACCGATAGAGGGGTTGCCGTCTACACGAGCCTTGTTGATAACCACGTTCTTAACAGAGCAGTTGTCAATAGCTGCGCCACCGGTCTGAACGATACCGGCAATGCCGCCAACTGCAGCGTAGCCGGTGATGGTAAGACCCTCAACAGAGCAATCCTTGATGGTCTTGGCGTTGTTGCACTGGTAGCCAACGATACCGCCTACAAAGGAACCGCCTCCGGAAATTACACCGTTGTCGGTAATTACAGAGCAGTTCTCAAAGGTAGCGTTGTAGCCGTGGCCAACAATACCGCCAACGTAACCGTCGCCGCTGGTGCCGATAACGGATACGTTACCGGTAACATGAATGTTGGAGAAGGTACCCTTGGTGCCCCAACCAAAGAGAGCACCGCAGCAGTCACCGGCAGTAATGTCAACGTTATTGATGTTAACGTTCTTCACGGTAACGGCATCGGGCATATAGCCAAAGAGGCCCTGTCCCCAAGAATCAGAGGTGATCTTCAAGTTGTTGATGGTGTAGCCCTGACCGTCAAAGGTGCCGTTAAAGCCAACCCAACCCTCAGCATCTACATCACCGATGGGAGTCCAATCGATGTTTTTCAGATCGATGTCGGAAACAAGGGTTACCGTCTTTCCGTCAAAGGAATCCACACAAGTGTTAACAAGTTGTGCAAGACCTGCAAGCTCCTCGGCGCTGCCGATCTTATACTCGGTAGCATCAGGGGTATACCAATCGGTATCAATGCCGCCAAGCCAAGGTGTTGCGCCGTCGTAATACTTATCGAAGCTATCCTCTTCGCTTGCAACCTGAGTTGCCATTACGTTGATACCAAGATTGATCTCGGGAATGGTTTCACCGTTGTGATTTGCTACGTTGCCAACAGAGGTCGGCATGTACACCACAAGAGCAAGATAAAGCTCTTCATCCGGCTGCATGTAGGCGGGCTTTGCGTAGCCTGCAGAAATCTTTTTAGGAATATTGATGTCCTCGATTGCATCCTTGCGGCTCGCATATGTAGCGGGCTTGCTGTCAGCATCAACGTCGATTCCCTCAACAACGCCAAACATAATGTAATTGGAGAGAAGGAACTCATCTCCCTCAACGTTTACACCTGCGGTCTCGGAAAGAATATTGATACCGAATCTGTACTTAAACGCAAGCGAGCCTGCATTGGCGATTCTGAGGTATGCCACCTCGGTTACGCCGGGCTCCCAAAGCTTATTGGTGAGTATGTCAGCCTTCTCCTTGACGTCTACCCACTTTTCACCGTTCCAGTACTCAAGCTCGATGTCAAGGTTGCCGGACTTGATGATATTGTTCGCGCTGGCAACACTATCCGTAAACCATGCGAACGTTGTTCCAAGCAGCATGGCAAAGCAAAGTATCAATGCCAATGTGCTGGCCAACAATGCACGCTTTGTGCTTTTTTTGTTAGTCATATTCTACCTCCTTAGGTTTATTTTTTCAGACTAACCGCGCCAAACGGATGACCGCCGACGCATTGTTTACTGTATTACGTTTTATCGGTCGTTTCCTCCGTGGAAATTTCCCCAAACGCAGACTGAGCAGGAGCAGTTCCCTCCTCGCTCTTTTTTTCAAGCTGTTCCTTTAGTGCCAACAGCTCCTGCAGCATACGCTGATTTTCGGCGCGCTCTGCATCGAGTTTCTCTTTTTCTGCCACCAATGCCTGCGCCTGTTCTTGCTTATATCTGCGAAGCAGGCGGATCACATTGATGCCATTATAAAGAATAAGAATCAAAAAAGGGATGAGAACACACACGATATAGCCGGGAACGGACTTTAAAAATGCAAACATCTTACCAACTCCCACAAGCTTGCCCCAATATACACCCATCACAAAGGAGGGCTCAACAAGGGCTTCGTCGTTTACTCCCGTGTTTGTGCCGTAGGTCACGTAGCCAACAAGCTTGTTCTCATTGTTTACCTTGACCTCACGGATCATATGTGTGACGGTTTCGCCATAGCTTCCGCTGTTGACCGACATAAACGTGATAACGTCTCCCGGCTTCAGCAAGCGCTTAGCGTCCTCATCAATGCTTTTTACAACCACAATATCTCCGGCATTAAAGTGAACGTCGAGTTCCCCATTATTCTCAGATAAACTCATCGAATCGGTCCTAACGACATAGAACCTTAAGCCAAAAATACTGCGCTCGTTTTTGTCAACGGTTGCAACCGTGACCGCGGTGAATATCACCACCAATACGGTAAAGGTAACAAGAAGCCAAATCAGGATCTTAAATGTGATATTAAAAACCTTTTTTGTAGCGTGCATTCAAGCATCACTCCTTCATTTCAGCGTTCCCTTGTACCGCGTATACGGTCACACCCACACCCGTATAGATTTTGCCTTTGAATTCGTTGCCCACGTCTTCCTTCATTTTTATAAATAAATAATAGGTGCTTTCACTGCATTCGCCAACCTTTAGGCTTCCCCTAAAATCGGTAAGGCGCTCAGCGTTGGAAAGATCTGGATTATCCTTGGCGATCCAAACCTCAAAGGCCTCATAAAACTCATCCATGTCAATACCTTCATCATCACTGACAGAAAGGCGAAAATTGATTGGAATATCTCCCGTGTTTTTCACCTTAAAGCCCTGTGTGAAATAGGTTGCACCCGGCTCGAACAGGATCTCTCTTCTTTCTGATGAGGTCTGAAGCTGTAAAACCTGCCCGACAAGCGAGACCTTTGAGGTAGCATCTACAATATCAACCCTAACGTTACCCGAGGTTGTGATGATGCCGATCGTGCCATCGGTTGGAGCACTGACGAAAAGAGCCAGTGTTGCTCCCGTGAGGCATACGAGGCAAAGCAGAATGACCAATCCCGCTATAAATAAATGTTTACTTACTGAGTTATAACGGAACATCATTACCTCCTTGCCGTTATTTTATCGCTGTGTACCTTTCGTACGGATTTGGTTCAGATCAAATCGATCTGATTCTTCTCCTTAACGGAGTTGATCTATCTTATCTGATGATATTTGCGCCTTCGTGACCGGTCATCTCAACAGTACCCGTCAACGTGGTACCGGTGAGGGTGAGGTTTGCGTTGGTAGCGCCTGCGCGAAGCACGATAACAGCATCGCCATCCACACACTGGGAAATCAAAGTGCAGTTTGTAACAGCATAGGTTTCTACAGTTGTATTAGCGCTCTCGCCAAAGCGTACCGCATACTTCTGTACATCAAAGGTAGAACCCGTAATGGTTACGTTGTTGCTGTTATTGAGGTTGATGCCGCGAACAGCCTCTACGGTGCAGTTCTCAACAAGAACACCGTCAATGCCCTTGAGCTGACCAAGAGAGTGCGCGTTTGCAGTTGCGGTACAACCGGTAATAGTCAAATTCTTGTCACCGCCGGTGTAGGACTTAACGCCAACAGCGCCGGGAACGTCAAAGGTGCAGTTTTCAACGGTTACGTTGCAGGTATAGCGGGTAGCATTTGTGCCGTCACCGAGTCTGATGCAAGCATCAGCGGTAATGCTGTCAGCCTTGAATACTACGTTCTTAATGGTAAGGCCTGCAGAAAGGAGCGTTGCGCTCTTACCGTCCACAGTGATAACGCCCGCAAGAGTGTTGCCGTTGCCGTCAATGGTAACACGAACGTCAGCCTTTTGGGTAACCGTTACGTTACCCTCGATATCGTTAACAAGGTAAACGGTAAGACCGTCAACTGCTGCATCAAGAACCTTTTGAAGATCTGCTGCGGTGTAAGCAACAACCTTGCCGTCAATGGTAACTGCATTGTAAACAACGCCGTTGACAGTGGTGTTGTCAGTGCCGGACTTCTTGATTCTCCATTCGCCACAGAAATCGGAATCTACAGTGTTGTTCTCTGTTGTAAGAGTGTAGTGACCGTTCTTAGAAAGGCTGCTGTCGATTTCGATCGCAGCTGCAACGTTACCGCCTGCAAGTGCGCTTGCGGTTGCGTTGAAGGTACAGCCCTTAACGGATACGTTGGTAACGTGAGAAGCAGTTTCTGTATAGATGAGAATTGCCTTGCCTGCAGTATTGAACGTGCAGTTGTTAAACTCAACGTCCTTAGCGCCGTAAGTCCAGATATAATCTGCCTTTTCGGTCAGGTCAAACGTGCAGTTGTTGAAAACGACCTTCTCTGCATAAAGGAACTGAACGCCCTTGATCAAGCAGTCTTCATAAACAACAGTGTTACTGTGCTGAATACCGGTGTAGTTACCGGAGCCAATCACGGTTACACCCTGAATGGTAATCTTATTAGCCTTAGGCTTGTTAACGGTAATTACGGTATCACGGCCACCAACGAGCGTGATATCAGAGTCAGTGGTGGGCAACGAATAGTTACCGGGAGCTACAACGATGTAGGTCTCGCCGTTTGCGATAGCCTCGCTAAGAGAGGTGGAATCAGTAGCTATAGGAGTAACTACCCAGTTGGCGCCATCCTTCACTACCTTGTAGCCGGGAGCCAACCATTTAGAGGGATTAAAGCCGAAGGTGCCGCCGGTAATGACAACTTTAGCATCACTGTTTTCGGTCAAAATACCATCGGTATAACCGCTGCGAGAGGACGCCGTACCAAAGGTACCGCCGGTGATATACAGAGTTGCGCCCGCACCTACGTAAGCGTATGCGCGCTTTTGGTTTTGGGTTTTGTTGAAGAAGAATTCACCGCCGTTGATGGTCACAACAGAGCCTTCTCCAACAACATAGAAGAGGTAACGGCCGGAGGTGCTTGTGGAATCAACCTCAACATAACCGCTGTTGAAGGTCAGTTCAGCACCGCCAACGGCACCAATGGCACCGCCTGCGGATTTAACGGTAGTATTGTTCAAAACAGTAACCGAGCCGGCGTTAGCGATAATGCCATAATCGGAAGGCGTGCCAGCATCTACAGTCATATCGGTCAAGGTTGCGTTACCATAGTTCTGGAAGCCTGCAAAGTCAACATCAATGGTACCGTTAGTCATATCAAGCGTACCGTAGTTGTTTACAACCGTTTCAATTTTCTGCTCGTCAAGGTTTGCGGTATAACCGTCAAGGAACTTAACAACAGGCTTAGTGCCCTTAACATCAGCATTACCCTGGATGGCTTCAACGGTAACCTTGATCTCAGTCGTTTGCTCCTGATACTCATTGCCTACCGTAACGGGAAGCTCAATCACTACAGGAACCGCATCAATGTCAGAACCGGCAGGAAGCATCTTCCAAGTGGAGGTGTAGGAGCTGAGAATAGGATAAGTGGTTTCGCCGACGGTAACCAGCATAACGCTCATCAATTTCTCGCCGCCAACACACTCAATGATGTAACGGTACTGAACGGTAACGTCACTTGTGTTAGCACCCTGAATGTTGAAGGAAACCTTGTCGCCGGGTGTTACACGATCCAGCTTAAGAGTTGCCTTGTCAAGTGTAGCGGTACCACCGTTGGTAAAGGTATCTTGACAGTCAACATACGAGTATTTACCGCCAAACTCGTCGGTAATGGTACCCTTAGAATCTGCCTTTACGGACTGAAGCTTGAGATCGGAAAGATATGCCGTCATCTCAACCTTAGCCGCCTTGACCGAGATATCAACCTGGCTTTGGCTTGTAAACAAAGCATAAGTAGATCCCGCAATCAAGCAAAGGCAAAGCGCTATTGTCACAATAGAGGACAATATAACTTTCTTTTTCATTCGAATCTTCTCCTTATAAATATATTGAAGCTTATTGACGGACGAACATCAAACCTAAGCCTCGTAGATCCGATGCTCGTATTCCCTTTTTTTACTCTCACGGAGTAGGGGCAGTTGTTGCCTGAACAGCGTGCACAACAAGATCAAAGTCAACCTCTTCACCTTGGGCGAGATTGTTTTCTTCAATGTTGTTGCTTGCGAGTGCACTGTCAAGGAACTCAAGCGTTACGGTAAATACTGTCTTAGCACCAACAGCAAGCTCGCCAAGATAATCATTATTTGCACCCTTAACGATCAATCCGTTACCAATGAAATCGGCATTGTCTGAGCCGGTAGTTACGGTTATCTTGACCTGCTTTGCAAGATCCTCACCCTTGGTCTTGTCCTTGCATACGATCTCGATCCAATACCCAAACGCCACGTCGCTCTCGTTTTCAAGCTGCATCTTTGCAACAAATTTTGAGCCCGGAACGATTTTTTCATCTGCCACAATTCCAAACACGTTTTCCGTTGTGGAGTCGGTGAAATCTACTGCGGCATCCGTTGCGGATTGAACCGTATCCTCAACAAGATATCCCGAAGCGTTCAGAGTTGTTTTAACAAGCTCGGTTCGCTTTAGGGTAATAGACAGATCTCCTGCCTGCAAATGGTTTTTTACATCTACAGTATCGGTGAACAACGCATATGTACCTGCCGCGATCATCGCAATGCAAAGCATCATCGTGATCGTAGCTACAAGTACTGCTCTCATCCCTTTTGACACAATCACACCTCCTTCTTTTAAAAATTATATTAACAGCGTTTGTTCGCAGTTAAACCTCTTTTTGCTCGCGCGCCTGCTTACGCTTTTCTCTTGCGAGCTGCTTTTTGTACGCCTTCTCTTCCTCGATCAGCTGAACCGCAATATCAATGCTATTCTTTACTGCGTCTACTGTTGCGGCATCAACCACCTTAATAACGGTAGCTGCCTGCTTAACGGGGATCTTATTTTCGCTGATGTAGTTGCGGAAGTCACTATTGGTAAGTAAGAATTCGCAATATACCACGCCACGCTTGATGCGAAGACGCACAATGCGCTTTGAGCCGATCTTGTACTCCTCATAACGCTGATTGTAATAGCGTCTGCTTGCTTCCTTGCCGGCAGCATACTTGATGATGTCGTCATAAAATCTCTTTTGCTCAGAGGAAAGCTCCAAATACTTTTCCTCAAGGGTTTGAGAGGTAGAAGCGGAAAAGCTGACCGTTCCCTCCTCATCTTCCTGTGCGTCATTCAACGCCTCAGGCTCCTGTACAGCTTCTGCTTCAGAAACCACCTCTGCTACAGGCTCGGCTACCACCTCGGCAACCGCAACCTCCTTTGCAGGCGCTTCCTCCACAGGTACCTCGGATACGGCAGGTGCCTCCTCCAACGCCTTTTCCTGCTTGCGAGAAGACAGATAAGCCTCTGCCTCCTTCTCAGCTAAGATCGCTTCACGCATTGCCACGTCCCTTTCGCGTTCCGCAGCATTGTTGATGCGCTTGGTGATGTAGCTTTCCTTTACCACGTCACGCACAACTACCATAACGGCAAACAGTGCCACAACGCTGACAAAGGTCATGAAGATCATAAATACTACTTCCATGTCTGTTACTCCTGTTCTTCTAGATTTTGGGTTTTTATATCCTGCACGTCAGTTGACGTGGAAGAAACTTCGTTTTGTGCCGCCTGCAAAAGCTCAAGCTGCTTTTTCAGCTCCTCGATCTCGTTTTGCTGCTGCGCCTTTATCGCCCGTTGCTTTTTCCGATTTTCAGCGCTTACAACACTTATAATACGTATGATCTCCAGCACAATGATGATGGCACAGGGCACCATAATGATGCATACAATGCCCACCGGACTTTTTAAAGCATGCACGAAATAACCAAACGGCACGCTTACCGCAACGACCTTACCAATAACGTAATTCGGGCTGTTGATAAGCGCCGTATCAATGGTTTGGATCAGTGTATCAGCATCCTCGCTTTTGTTATCTCCCTGCAGCTCTATGCTGTAGCCGCCGTGATCGTTTTCCTCAATTGATACAATACGGTGCGTTATTGTTTCCTGCGTGGTATATACATATTTAAATGTAAGCACATCTCCCACCGCAAGCTCAGCATACCAAGCTGCCGCTTCGCTTGGATCCTCAGGCATCACCTCAATGAAAACCATTGATTTTGTGGGAATGTCCTTGATTTTATACCCGCTTACGTCGGTTTGCTCGCACGCCTCCATTGAAGGAGATTGCACAAGCCTTAACTGATACCCTAAAACAGTTGCCGCTCCATCGCTTCCCTTTTTTGATACAATGGAAAGAATAAGCGCGACAAGGCAAATCGCTATAAAAAGATAGAGCAGTACATCGCCCGCAATCTTAATTGCGCGCACCGACAAAGTCTTACTCTTCATGAGGATCACTCCTTTTCTATAGTGAAATGAACATCAAAATCCGCAAAGGTATCCTTGGCCTCGTTTCCAATCTCTTGGGGCATATCATAGGTGATCTGTACATCAAAGGAATCTTTTTCCTGTAGTTCTCCTGAAAAGGTTGGACATGTATTGCCGTCAAGCAGCTCCTGCAGCGTGCCGTTCCACACAATCTCACCATCCGCCCTTACCGTAACATTTACAAAAGGCTTTAAGCCTCCGTTTGCCTTTTCCTCATACGAAAGTAAAATGCGATATGTACCCGAAGCCTTACATTTGAGATGAACGGTGTAGGTGCGTGATGCCGCAGGAAGAAGTGCCAGATCATGAACTGCCACGGTGCTTGTTGTTGTGCCCTCTTTGCTCACTGTAATATTTTCTTCAAAATCCTCATGCGCCATCTGTACATGGGCTGCAAGCAGCCCCCCCATTACCGCCAACAAACAAAGCGCAGCCACAAGAATCGTTGTTGCAAGTTTACTCATCAATGCCCCTCCCTTCTGTCATTATCGTGCTTTCACCAAAATCTATCATATTAGTATTTGACGAAAGGTATGAGTGAGAGGAAAAGCTTGCGTCGCAAAACGCGCCACTTTTTTTGCTCCTCTCCTTCAGTGCGCCCAATCTCGATATTCAGGCGCTTTAGTTCCCAACGAAATTTATCAAATCCCAAAATGAGCCATGCTATCCAATACATGACAATCAGCGCTACAATAATTCCTACTACCATGGCTCACCTTGCCTTATCATACAAGGAGCGATAGCAAGCAGCGCAAAGCTGACCGGCTCCCATTAAATAAAACTGTCTGTCCAAGACAGATGATTGCTGCGAGTAATGTGCCTCTTTTCCGCACAGTATACATTTCTCCAACGTTTCTTTTGATGTTTGATTGATTTCCTCTTGTTTTGAATTTCTTTTCATGGTTTTTAACGGTTTTTAAGTGGTGGTTCGTTTGAATATGCAATAAAAGCAACATAACGAGTGTTATGTTGCTTGAAGATGACATAACGAGTGTTATGTAATATATATGAAACATATATATTTGTGCATTTGTGTATGTATTGTAACACACCCCGCATAAAATTGCAACATATTTTTCGAAAAAAAGGGAATTTCTGCATAAAAATTTAATTTTTGCACAACAAAAACACCTTGGTTTGGGATATTTTTGCTAATTTTTGCAAAAAACCTGCCAAGGCTTTTTTTGTTGTGCAATTTTTTATCCAAATTAGAGTCATTTTCATAAGCAATGGTAAGATAGATGGGGTAAAAGCAACATAACACTCGTTATGTCACCGAACGGAGCCTTCCGTTCTTTTTTGTTTGTAGGCTTTTTATAAAATTAAATGCATGTGTGCCATTTGGCGTTTGTGCTCGGCACTGGTGGTTGTAATATAAATGCGTGTAGTGTTAATACTGGTATGACCTAAAATATCGGCAAGCTTGGCAATGTCCTTTTCAATACCGTAAAATGTTCTTGCAAACAGATGTCTTAAATTATGCGGAAAGACTTTTGATGGCGGAACTCCGGCATCCTCACAAAGCTCCTTCATTTCTCACCAGATCTGCGAACGGTTGATTGGTTTTCCGCTTCTACTGACAAATACGCTGCCCTGCGTGATTCCGCGCTCCTTTACATAGCGGCGCAGCCTACGACACAGCTCCGGTAGCAAGAGTATTCGCCTGACCTTTCCCTTACAGTCTACCGTGGCTTCTCCGCACCCGATTGCTTCAACGGTTATATATTTTAATTCGCTAACGCGTATCCCTGTACCGCAAATGGTTTGAATGATTAAATTCAGTCTTTCCTTGCCCTTTTCGCTTGCTGCGGTCAATAGTCTTGCGTATTCCTTTTTTGTCAGTTCCTTTTGCTCGGTGCAATATGCCTCTCGCTGTATGCGGAACTGCCGCACACAAAGCTCGTGCCACCCGCAAAATCGGAAAAACGCATTGAGCGCCGCCAGCATTGAATTGGCGCTTGTCACCGCATAATTTTTCTTTAATTCGTTCTTATACTTAAGCACAAGATCCTTGTCAATCTTATCCTCACCCACATACAAGGCAAAAGCGTGCACATCGTGCATATACTTTTCAAGTGTTGCTTTACTTCGCTCCTCGCTTTGCAGGTACTGCTTAAACGCCGTAATTTTGTTTTCATTTAACGTTTTTGCTTTCATAAACCTTCTCCTTTCGAGTGGTATATAATTATTGTAGCAAAAATTTGCCTTTTTATCAAATGTAAAACAGTAATTTTTTACCAAAATATAAAAATTTGTTTTATAATGAAAAAAACAGAAAAAGCTATTGACTTTTTTAGGGCAAATATGCTATACTAATTTCCGTTGCAAGCGGAGGCATAGCTCAGCTGGTTAGAGCGCATGCTTGACATGCATGAGGTCATTGGTTCGATCCCAACTGTCTCCACCAAACAAAAAGGCGCCTTTGGCGCTTTTTTTGTTTGGCGGGACAGAATGGGGAGAACCAACGGAAGATCGTAAAACCCGAAAAGGAAAACCGCTATGTCAAGCAAAACGCCAAAGCAAGAAAATTTGACAAGCGATCTGCTTTTGTCGCTGTGCGACAAGAATGATCCCAACTGTCCGTGCCTACAAAAAAGCCCATTTGTTATAAGACAAATGGGCTTTTTTCTTTATCCAAGGCTCTGCCTTGATTTTTTTGTTTCAATATGTTATAATAGCGAAAACGGAGGGCTTGGCGATGAATTTATGTGATGCAAAAACTGTAAAAAACATTATGACGGCATACGGGCTTCATTTCAGAAAGGAGTTCGGCCAAAACTTTCTCACCAACAAAATGGTGGTGGAGGATATTGCCGACAATTGCACCGATACGGCTGATGGCACGATTCTTGAGATTGGCCCCGGCATTGGGACCCTCACACGTGAGCTTTGCTTACGCCACAAAAATGTGGTAGCGCTTGAGATCGACAAAAGCCTTATTCCCGCGCTTGGCTACACGCTAAACGATTTTGACAACGTAACTGTCATCAACGAGGACGTGATGAAGGCAGACATTGCGACAATTCTCGCACCGTATTTTGAAGAGGGCCCCGTTTCGGTGTGTGCCAATCTGCCCTACTACATCACCACGCCCATTCTCATGAAGCTGCTTGAAAGCGGACTTCCCTTTCGCTATATCACCATTATGATCCAATCCGAGGTGGCGGATCGTTTGGTGGCAAAGGCGGGCAGTTCTGCTTACGGTGCCATTACCGCTGTGCTGAATTACTACGGCGAGGCGGAGCGTCTGTTTACCGTTTCGGCAGGGCATTTTATGCCGCCCCCAAAGGTCAATTCCGCCGTGGTGCGCATCAAGCTTTACGAGGAAAAGCCCTATCAACCCCAAAATGAAAAGATCTTTTTCCGCACGATCAAGGCTGCCTTTGAGCAACGCCGCAAAACGCTTCCCAACGCGCTGTCCTCAGGCTTTCCCGAACTGAGCAAGGAAAAATGCACCGCACTTGTAGAGCTGGCAGGACACCGCCCCGATATTCGCGGAGAGCGACTTTCCGCCAAAGAATTTCTCACCCTTGCCGATCTTATCACAAAAGAGATTGAGGCTTAAAAAACGAAGAAGGCTGTTTCAAATGCCAACGCATTTGAAACAGCCTCTTTTTTATTATCTCTTTTTCAGTTTTCCGATTACACGACCCGCTACACGCACATCCTCAAAATCCTTCAAAAGAATGTCGCCGTATTCGGGATTGAGCGAATACAGACGGTCACCGCCAAACACCTTGAAAAAGCCGCTGCCGTCAAGAATGAAAATACCAAGCTCGCCAAATTCCACGGTATCGGTTTCCTGTACCAAAAGGATATCCCCGTCGCGGTAGCGCGGCTCCATGGAATTGCCGCTGATGCGAAGCGCAAAATCAGCCTCTCGCGTGCGAGAATTATCGCTAACGGTAATCTCCTCGGCACTTTCCGTGTCAAGCATGACACCGACACCTGCCGAAACAGGCAGATCGTAAAGCGGCAATGTGCGACGCGCAAAGCCGTTTTTGTTATCGGCATACGCAGCGGTAAGACGTGCAGCAAGCGGCTCAGGTCTGATGAAGCGCGCGGGGCTCTGCTTCTCCACCTTCACGGGTGAAAACTGTGCCTCCTTGGCAATCAGCGCCTCTACTGTTTCCCTACCTCTCTCATCCAGAGCACGGTATTGCTCAATCAGCGTCATTTCCTGCTCCTCAAGCGTGTAGTTGTTGCGATTTTCCTCAATGCCGTACATGATATAGTCAAGCGAGCAATTCAGTGCCTCGCAAATGGCAACAAAATTGGCAAGCTTGGGAGATTCGCTAATGCCCGCAAGGATCTTGGAAAGCGTACCTACGGCAATGCCCGTTCTTTCGGCAAGTTCATCGTTGGTCATCTTTTTTTCACTCTTTAACTGTTTGATTCTCTTGATATAGTCCATGTGAAACACCTCACCTTTCCGTCTTTGGTATCATTTTAGCACATCTTTTCCGGTTTGTAAAGTACTTTCGCAAAATATTTTTCCGTTTTTGGACTATTTTTCTAAAACGGAAAAGGTCGGAAGCGGTCGGAACTACCAATTCCTTCCGTTTTCGACCTTATTTTTCCATTTTGTATCATTTTGTCGGAGTGTGTGCTTCCGACACAATTCTCTTTTACAGCAGGTGCGAAATATCATCGTTTGGCACGGATTTTGCCAAATTTACGTTTTTATAGCGTTTGTCATCGGTCACCTCTTGAAGCACCTTGATAAAGGACGGGAGTGCCACGCGCTCCTCCTCACTCTCCACCTCAACCTCCGCGATTGCGCGATCCTGCCAAAAGGGATACACGTCGATTTCCACGGTGTGCCCCCCGTGCGGCACCCCATAGCGCAGTTTTTCAATAGGGCTGCGCGCGGGGTCTTGCAGAGTGAGTAACTCATTATACTCTTGCTCCGTAAGAGTATGCTCCTGCTCTACCGCGCGCAATGCACTCACACGGCGCTTGCGCGTTTCATAAAAGGTAACGCTCCCATTCTCGCACACGCGACGCACGCGGTGCGTTTCTCCCGCAGGGGCGAGTAAATACGTCTGCGTGATTGACATTTTTCGACACGGAGAGAGCGCATCAAGCAATGCCCTGTCGGGCATGGCGATAAGATACTTATGCTCGATCTCATACTTTTGCAAAGCGAACAGTGACCACGGAAAATCGGTTGATGTGGGCGTGCAAAAGGAAAGCATTTTTCCTGTTTTAGGGTGCGGAAAGGCAAGCCCCGCCGCAAAGAGCGCAGGTGCCCCCGCTTTGATGCGCGAGCCGTATTTGCCGTCACCCACAAGGGGGGTGCCACGCGAGGCAAACTGCACGCGGATCTGGTGGCTGCGCCCTGTATCAAGCAGGACACTGACACGGGTAAGGGTCTTGCCTTCTACTTGCACCGTATCGAGGGTTCGGTAGGTCAGCACCGCCTCTCTTGCACCCCGCCGCGGGGTATCCACCACAAAACTTTTGTTTTGCCGCGCATCCTTAAAAAGAAGATCGCGCAACTCGCCACAGGGGGCACTCGGCGCACCTTCAAGCACTGCGATATACTCCTTTTTCAGTTTGCGCTCACTCACCGCACGCGAGAGTGTCGCCGCCGCCGATTTGGTGCGCGCATAGACCATAACACCACCCACGACACGGTCAAGCCGATGCACCGGAAAAACCTTGCCAACGTACGGCGCGAGAAGCGCGGGCATCGAGCCCTCGCCGCCGTCCTCTGAAAGGACACCATAGGGCTTAACGGCCACAACAATTTCCTTGTCCGTGTACAAAATTTTCATACCGTTTTCCCCTTTCCCATCATTTCTCGACAACGTGTTTAAAAAAATATCACAAAAGCATGCGGCATTGTTGAATTTTAAGTTTGCTTCAACCTTAGCCGCATGTCTGCTTTTAGTGGAACTCGGTCACACCGTCAGCCAAGAGGGCACGGCGGCGCAGAATGCGATAGTGCTCCTTTGTAGGGTCACCTGACAAAATGCCCGTTTCCCGACGCAAGGCGGTAATCAGCGCCTCGGGCGAAATATACTTACCCTCCGCTGCAGAAAGTTTGGCGCAAATAGTGATCACACCATCCGCAAAACCCACCGTAGAGGATAAAATGTGCGCGGAGAGGTCGATCTCCTTCTCACCCGATTTGCTCTTTTTGGTAACGGTAAGACCGCCCCCCTGCAGCGCCTCCTCCACACGTGTGGCAAGCGCAGCGTCAGCACCTGCTGTTACAATGGTATATTCATATTCGGCATAAGCAATGGCGGTGAATTTTTCGACAGCGGGATAGACCTCAAGCACAGCAAGCTCATCGGTCAATTCCCTGTTCAGTCGCGCCATAACCTCCTCGCAGGACATTTCACGCTCAATGCGGATATCCAGCATCTCACATTCACTCTCAGACCCAACGGGCAACGGCATGCCAAACACCATTTTAATATGGGGGTTAAAACCCTTGGTGTACCAAAGCGGCAGACCCGCGCGCACCAGCACGCGGCTAAAGGTGCGTTGCAGATCAAGGTGCGAAATATACTGCAGATTTCCTACCTTGCGAAAGCGCACACGCAATGTTCTTGGGTCGGGGAGCATCGGCAAGGTAAACTTTACGTCATTATTTTTCATTGCATACACCTCCCCCGGGGCAGCAGGTACGCACGCCCCCTAGGCGATTGGCGCCACACCCAGAGCATTTTTCACGGCAGTTGGGTGTGGTTGCCGCAGCATACGCCTTCGCGCGCTCGCGCTTGAAGAACTCCTTACTCACGCCACAGTCAATGATATCCCAAGGCAGGATCTCATCAAGCCCCATCTGGCGGTTGGCGAAAAACGCGGGGTCGATGCCCGATCTCTCAAACACCGAAAGCCACTTGTCATAGTCAAAAAACTCATCCCACGCATCAAAGCAAAAGCCCTCTTTGGCGGCAAGCAAAAGCGCCGCGCCAAGGCGGCGGTTACCGCGCGCGAGCACAGCCTCAATGTGGCTGACGCGCGCATCGTGGTGGGTGTATCTCACCTTACGGTCGGTCACCTTTTCGCCAAGATATTCCTGCTTTTCCTTCAGCATCTCCATGGTATCCTGCGCCTCCCACTGAAAGGGTGTAAAGGGCTTGGGAATAAAGCAGGAAACGCTGATTGTGACCTGAGGAGAACGTCCCTTGGGGCGCTCCTTATTTTGATAAAACTCATGCACAACGTTTTTGGCAAGCGTGGCAATACCCTCGATGTCCTCTGCCGTTTCGGTAGGCAGACCGTTCATAAAATAAAGCTTTACATTGGTCTTTCCGCCCGAGAACGCCACGTTCACCGCGCGCATCAGATCCTCCTCACGCACGTTTTTGTTGATGACGTCGCGCAGACGCTGCGTGCCTGCCTCGGGTGCAAAGGTCAGTGATGAGGTGCGCACCGAAGCAATGCGGTCCATGAGCTCACGGCTGAAGCTATCCACGCGCAGTGAGGGCAAGGATAGACTGACCATGTTGGGGTCTGTCCATTCGAGCAGTTCACGCGTCAGAGGCTCAAGCTCGGTATAATCACTGATTGAAAGCGAGGTAAGCGATATCTCCTCATACCCCGTATTATCGTAAAGGCACCGTGCCTGCTTGTTTAGCACCTCGTGCGATTTTTCGCGCACAGGGCGGTAGATCATGCCCGCCTGGCAGAAGCGGCAGCCTCTGATACAGCCGCGGTACACCTCCAGCATAATACGGTCGTGCACCGCCTCGATATAAGGCATGACAACATTTTCGGGGAAATATGCCTTATCCATATCCGCAATGATGCATTTTTGCACCTGCTTTGGCACATCGTCAAATTTCGGCGTAATGGCGGCAATGGTACCGTCATCGTGATACGTAACGTCATAAAGCGAGGGAACGTAAATGCCCTTAATGGTTGCCGCCGCCTCATGAAGGAAAGCGGCACGGGTGTATCTGCCCTCCTCCTTCATGCGGATATACAGTTTGGTAAATTCTACAAGGTTATCCTCGCCCTCACCAATCGAAAAACAATCAAAAAAGTCGGCAACGGGCTCGGGGTTATAGGCACAGGGACCGCCGCCAATGATGATGGGATCCTCCTCACCGCGCTCCGTCGCAAGCAGCGGGATGCGTGAGAGTTCGAGCACGCGAAGCACCGTGGTGTAGCACATTTCATATTGCAGCGTAAAGCCTACGATATCAAAATCCGCTACGGGGTCGCCCGATTCGTGCGCCCAAAGCGGCACATCGTAAAGGCGCATCTTCTCCTGCATATCGACCCACGGGGCAAATACGCGCTCACACCAAATATCGGGCTCTTTATTCAGCGCACCGTAAAGGATGCGCATGCCAAGGTTTGACATGCCAATCTCATAGGTGTCGGGAAAGCAAAAGGCAAAGCGCGCCTTCACGTCTTTTTTATCTTTTATGATAGCACCGTACTCACCCCCCGAATAACGGCCGGGTTTCTCTACGGTCTTTAAAATGGAACTGATTTTTTCGTTCATTTCATTCTCCTTGGGATCACTCGTTCTCTTCCCTATCTCGCAAGATAAAATAAGAGGTCAGCGCATGCGCGCCACTAAACAAAAAGGTATACAGCGTTACAGCAAATGCGGGCAGAGCGGCAACAAGGCCGAACAGCACGCAAGCACCGCCCAGCAAGGCGCCCAGCAAAACAGAAGCAAATTGCCACAAGGTGCCGATCTTTACGGCACGGCGAATGCGACGGCAGGTTGCAAGCGTTTTTGCTGCCTCACGCGACGAGCCAAGCGCCACCACAGTGGCATCCACGCGGTCTGCCGCAATGTCGCTTTCCGCCGCAAGGGGCTTGGTGACATGGGGGGGCGTTTGCGCATCGGCAAACAGGTCAGCAAGCAGCGGATCATGTATGCCGGGGTCCTTTGAACGGATCTTTAAATTCAAATTTTCCATCTCCAGCATGTCAACCAACGCTTGCATATCTCCCTCAGGGCGATAATGCGCAACGAAAAGAGCCGTTAGGCGATTGTTGATCGCAACGCAAAGCATATTGCGGCAAATTTCCTCATATCTGCCGTCCTTTTTGGGACTGACGCGAATACCGTACTTCTGTAAATACGCAACACTTCCAAACAAAATAGGTGTCTTACGCTCTCCCGAAGCCACTGCTGCCACACCAAACTCATCAATATCGGTCAGTGTAACGGTATCGGGAGAAATGCGCTGCTCCTTGGGCACCTTAACCGTATCGCAAAGGGGACTTTCGATTTTTTCAAGAAGGGCGCGAATCATGACCGTAGCACGCTCGGCATCACAGTTTTTTACCAACTCAAACTGCTCGTGCGGCATGGGCTTAAAGCAATCACTGTCAGGCATAACAAGCGTGGTGTTACCGCCACACTCATGCACCGCACTCTCGCCGACGATCGCCCCGCGCCGACCAAGGCGCAGGCAGGTAGCGCAAAACATAGGCAGGGATGTTGCAAGCACCGAAATAACGGGTGCAGTCAACAAATATGTAACAAATGCCGTATGGAGCGAAAGGCTCCAATCCCCTTCTATAACAAGCACATAAAGCGAAAATGCACAGGAGATCGCCATTACAAAGAGCAGCGCCGCACCAAAAGCGTGCTGATGATCGGTCTTTTTCTTGGTATTGGCAAAGTAATTGCGTACGAAGCCAACGGGGCGCGCGTACCAAACCCGTTCGTTTTGCTCTTTTTCAAACAAACGCAGTTTAGCGTTCCCCTCTCTGTTACCAACCGATACGCGCGACATTAGCGCATACTTTTGCTGCTTGGAGGAAATAACGCGGAAAGCACTGAACTCGCGATACCAATTAAAGAGCCCGGAAAGCGCCAAAAGGCAAAGGCTGCCCATAGCAGGCGAGAGATACAGCGAAAGCTTGCTTTCTGCAGGGGCAAGCAGCAGCGCGACATGATATGCAAGCGTTGCCACCACACTCACCGAGCAAAGCGAATCATCCGAGGGCGAAAGGCGCAAAAGTTGCATCAAGCCCCCGATAAGATTGCGCCGCAGCAACGCCACGCCGCAAAGGAAGATTACAAGACCTATCACGATATAAAGCGTAGGATACTTTGCCCCTGTCGGTGCCTGCCCAAAGAAGGACTGCACAATAGCAGAACGCTCATAGAAAAACAGTAAAAGCATGAACAAGCAGGTCAGCGTTAAATTGATCAGATGACGGCGGCGCTGCTTGGCATAGAATTTTGAAATTCCAATATCCTGCGCATGGGAGGTGTACTCAAACTTGTGCTTACTGCCTCGCATATGTCTGCGATCCTGCAGATCTCGGCTTTTGCCGTTGATCTGTCGCTCATGATACTCCAGTATCTTTTCAAAGCCGATTGCCTCTCCCAGCTCATCCTCATAATCAAGGTCAACCAAAAACTTAAACTCCTCGTCCGATTCATCAAGAGCGCGTTTGAGCGCAATCTGATCTGCAGAAAGCTTGGAAATGGAGGGCTTCGGTAAAGCGCCCTGCTTTTGACGCTTTATGAAGAAATTGGAAAAAAGCTTTGCTGACTCCGTTGTTTCCGGTTTCTTTGCAAACGCTTCACTCTTCTTGGGCAACAGCTCACCTTCAGCGGGAAGTATCACGCGGTATCCGTCAAGTTCTACCGTCGGTGCATCCGTTACACTGTCATGGGAAACACTTTCTGTATTGATTTCCGCAACGGGCTCACTCAAAGGTTCAGACAACGGTTCCTCACTCGCCACAGACTCTGTGACAGGAGTTTTGTCAGTCGGCGCAATCCAAGACCTACCGGCGGGCCCCGGCGTATTGCCGAAAATGTCGTTCAAAAGCCCTTCTACAGTAATATCCGCCGACAACTCATTTTGCTCGCCCTGCTTTTCCATGGCCGCTTCGCGTATGCCCTTGCGACGTGATGCCAAAAGCTGCTCGATCGGCTCCTCGGTCCTCGAGGGACGCTCCTGCAAAGCGGGCTTCTTCGCCTCATCCTCAATGCTTGGCATGACATCAAAAACCTGAGCGGTGGCTTGGCTCGTCCGCTTTCCTACGGGTGTGCGACGCCAATAAAGATCGCTTTCCTGCTCTCTTGCCAAGGCCGCAGCACGCTGCTTTTTTTCCTCAAGCGCGGTGCGGTCAAGGGCAGTGTCTGTCCGCTGTGCTTGCATCGCATCAAGCTTCGGCATGCGACGGCGCTTTTTGCGCGCCTTGGGGCGTGTCTGCACGGCAGGCACATCCGCAGCCATTACAGCTTCTTCCTCCACAGGCACATCAGCTTCTGTCGTATTGCTCTGCTCATCCTGTACAGGGGGCTCCTCATGCACCTCGCTCACGCTCGGCTCGGCAAGCGCAGCTGCAACAGCACCGGGCTGCGTGGCATCGGCTACCTGCTGCTCCTCACTTGAGATATTTATATCCGTATTCTTGCTATCAGCCTCAAGCTGTGCGCGCAGCTGCTGCATAACACGATCGGTTTCTGTCCAATCAAATTTTTCATTTTCCGTCATTGCGTCGCACCTCCTTTGACTCAAATTCAATCGTCTTCAATTCGTTCACTTCGCTTTGCGCTGCTGGTATGCTGCCTCACAAAGCAGAACCGCGGCAGCCGTAGACACATTAAAGGAATTGACCTGTCCGTACATGGGAATGGAAACCACAAAATCGCTTCTTTTACGCACCAGCTCCGAAACCCCACTGCCCTCACTGCCAAGCACGATCGCAGCAGGCACATTCATATCCGTTTCGCGGAAATCACTGCCGCCAGCCTCGGCCGCAAAGACCCAGACACCCGCCTTTTTGAGTGATTCTACGGTAGCAGCGATATTGGTCACCTTTGCAATGGCAAGATGCTCGATCGCCCCCGCGGATGCCTTTGTCACAACAGGCGTAAGTCCTGCCGCATGGCGCTTGGGGATAATCAGACCGTGCGCACCGCACCCCTCGGCACAGCGAATGACCGCGCCAAGATTATAAGGGTCTGCAATGCCGTCCGCAATTACGATCAATGGCTTTTCGCCGCGTGCGGCGGCAATATCAAGGATATCCTCGACCGTGCAGTATTCCTTCTCTGCCGCCATGGCAATAATGCCCTGATGCGGCACAAACCCCGCAAGGCTATCCATTTTACGGCGCTCGGTCTCAACCACGGGAATGCCGCGTGCAATCGCCTCACCGACAAGGGGCACCAATGCCCCCTCGCGCTCACCGCTTTGTACCAGCAGCTTATCAATGGGTCTGCCCGATTTAAGCAGCTCGCGCACAGCGTTTCTACCGATCACGGCGCCGTTGCCTACCTGCTCCGCTTCGGGGCGACGCTCACGCACAGCGTGATTTTTTCCCCCATTGCCGCGTCTGTTGTTTCTCCCTTTTTCGCGATCGTAATCCCTTTGTTGCATAGTTTCTCCTTTTGGCTCGCGCGCAATAATTATAACTTGATATTTTATTTTAACATAAAAAAAGCCTTTTGTACAGTATTTTTTAAAAATTTCGCCCCACGCCGCACACCTTCGCCATGCATGGAAGAAGGCTTTATTGCACACACTACAAAAAAAGCCAAAGGAGAGCAGGTATGAGTAAACCGCTAATCAAAAAAATAACAGCGCGCCAGATCCTTGATTCGCGTGGCAACCCCACCGTGGAGGCAACGGTCGTGCTTGCCGACGATATCGTGGGCATGGCAAGCGCACCCTCGGGCGCTTCTACGGGTAGCTTTGAGGCGCACGAGCGCCGTGACGGCAATGCCGCACGGTACGGCGGCAAGGGCGTTTCAGGGGCGGTCAATGCGGTAAACAAGCAGATCGCCGCTGCACTGCAAGGGGCAAACGCCGCCGAGCAAAACGAGATAGACCGCATCCTTATTGACCTTGACGGTACAACAAACAAGCACAAGCTCGGGGCGAACGCCATGCTTGCCGTATCGCTTGCCGTGGCACGCGCCGCAGCCTGCTGGTACCGTATGCCGCTATACCGTTATCTCGGCGGCACCAACGCACGCACCTTGCCTGTGCCAATGATGAACATTTTAAACGGGGGCGCACACGCCGCCAACAACGTGGATATTCAGGAATTCATGATCCTGCCCATCGGTGCACCGAGCTTTGCCGAAGCGCTGCGTTGGGGCAGCGAGGTTTACCACAAGCTTGGAGAGCTTTTAAGAAAGCGCGGTCTTTCGACCACGGTAGGTGACGAGGGCGGATTTGCACCAAATCTTGAAAACGATGAAGCGGCATTGGAGCTTTTGAGCGAAGCGATCCTTGCCGCAGGATACGATGATCAGAAAATCAAAATTGCGCTTGACGCAGCCGCAAGTGAATGGCAAAGCGAGGGCGGCGCTTATTTGCAGCCCAAGAGAGGCAGACGCCTTAGCACCGAGGAGCTGATTGAGGAATGGTGCCGTTTTTGTGACCGTTACCCTATTATTTCGATTGAAGACGGACTTGGCGAGGAAGATTTTGCAGGCACCGCCGAGCTGACAAAACGCATTGGCGAGCGCGTGATGCTGGTGGGGGATGACCTTTTTGTAACCAACGAAAGCCGCCTTTTGCGCGGCATTGGTGCGCGCGCCGGTAACAGCATCCTCATCAAGCCCAATCAGATCGGAACACTGAGCGAAACGCTAAAGGTCATTCGCACAGGCAGTGCGGCTGGCTACCGCCACATTCTCTCGCATCGCTCAGGCGAAACCGAGGATACGACCATTGCCGATATTGCCGTTGCCACCAACGCCCCCTTTATCAAATCAGGAGCGCCCGCACGCTCGGAGCGCGTGGCTAAATACAACCGCTTGCTCCGCATTGAATGTGCACTCGGTTGTGAGTGCTATGCAGGTATGAAACTAAAAAAAAGCCGTAACGGGTGCTGATTTAGCCAAAATCCTTCACCGACATGAGTATTGAAATTTAAGCAAAAATTTGGCATCGTTTTTCAAGCGGTGCCGATTTTTTTGATTGTATATATTCGTCATTACAAGAGTGAAAGCGAGCGCCAATAAGGAGGCGTGCCTCCTTATTGGCGCGGATTTTGGCAAGAAAATCACGCTTGATTTTAAGTCAGAGAAAATTTTAACCGTTTTACAGCAGACTTTTCTTTTTTATTTTCCTCTTCAACATACATTTTCAATTTATTTTTAATCCCGACAGCAGGTGTCCACATTATGCTTTATGATACAGATACAGCCGGCTAAAAATAAAAGAAAGGAGGAAAGATATTGACATCAGTTTTTAAAGAAATTGAAAAATTACGCGAGGACCGTATTTTGAATATAATAAACGCTTTTCCAAACCGTTATACAGTTCTTTGCCAAGAACCTGACAAAACAAAAACAGCTTATTGCTTCAGTGTGCCAATACGCAATGTTAAAACCAACAATATTGTGGATCTATGCTTTTCACATAACAAGCAAACAAGCAAATTTGTCGGCAGTGACGCAACACTTATAATTGACGGCAAAGCGAGCCTTTTTAATCAACACGGAAAATGCGACATTATCTTTCAGAATAGCACATCAAAGAAAACCAAGAATATGATTTGTCTTAGAGATGATAATCATTGCACAGAAATTTACCCAACCCTAAATGGAATGTTACTTATAATGGATAACGATTGGTACGAGGATCAACCCCAACTAACATTATACCTTGACCGTGCATTTCAATCAATTCGCGCAAACGATAAATATTTTTCTGTCATGCGCGAAAAGTTTGTTCCCTTTGTTACCGCTTCTTGTATTGGTGTGATCAATTCAGGCGGAGAAGTTATCGCACCGTGCAAGATCAATTATCAAAAGCTTAACGATCTTGAATATCTTTTAACATTTAGCACCTTGCAAAAAACAAAGAACCGTATTGCAATTGAAATAAACATGCAAGAAACGAAGCTCTTTCAGGATACTACAGTTGAAAGCAAGCATCCAAAGATGAATAACGCCTTTGGCGGGATTTCGTTTTTGGGAGAGAGCAAGGAATTTGGTGAGCAATGGTTATATTCAAGACTGCAAATTTTAAACATCCCACAATTTCAGAGCAAAAAAATCTTAGAAGCCGTTTTGCACATACCCAAATTGGGGCGTTATACGGCACCGTTAACGATTTACGGTCTGCGCACAAGATTTTGTAGCTTTGGCTCGAATTGGAATAATAAAATTGCCATTACAACCCCCATCTCACAATCATTTTTCTCAAACGGATACTATCATTTTAACATGACTGATATCTTGGGAAATTTCACACAGGAATCGGAAAATTTTATTATTAAAGCAAACCAAACAAACAAGCCGGCAATTATACCAACCGGCGACAGCTTTTACGCACCTCAAATTCTTGAAGTGCACTATCAATAAAAAAATATTTATTTAAAAGAAAGGATTAATTTATCTATTATGAAAAACAAACAACCATGGTTTGATTCCTCTATTATTAAAGAGGATGAATCAAAAACCACAGAAAACGCAAAACATTTTATCTTAAATAACGGAACCAGAAAAGCCGTTTTTCACCCCAAAAACATCAACTATTTTGACAAAAGCGAAAATGTATGGAAGCCCATTGATAACTCCCTAAAGGCAACAGAAAACGGTTACCTTTCCGCTCTTGGCAAATATACTGCCAAGATTTCAAAAACAAGCGAAAATGAAACCGTAGAAATCTCCAACGAAACAGATCGTATCTCGTGGGAATATCTGGGTGCCAACAAAAGCATTTTCTCCGCCCCGAGAAATGTCAACGCAAGCACCAAGCGCAAATCTAAGCTTTCCGTAACAAAATCAAGCAAAGACAGTATGAACCTCTCCCATGCAAGCCGGGCTGTTTACAAAAATGCAGAGGGCAATATTGATTTGGATTATTTGCTTGAAGGCAACGGCATTAAGGAAAACATCGTCATCAAAGAAAAAAGTGATTCCTACCACTATTATTTCTTGCTTCGCGTTGCGGGCTTTGAAATGGAACGCTCCCCCGACGGGGCTGAAATCAAATTCTACAAGCCCGCCTGTGATTCCGACACCCCTGAGGAACGCATTCCCGAATTTATTATGCCTGCTCCGTTTATGTACGACGCAAACGGTAAGCGCAGCGATAACGTAACATACAAGCTTGAATGTGTAGAGGAGGGCGTATATCTGTTCTCTGTTGAAGCAGATGCCACCTGGATCAATGCAACCGAGAGGGTTTTCCCTGTCTGCATTGACCCTCAGCTGCTCAGTGTATCCGGCGCCCCGAATATCACTGTTACTCATGACCGCTACTCGTGGTACGATCCCGGGTCTTGCTGCGAGACCGCCCCTTATTGGAAGCACGTGGACTCTCCCTACTATTCCTATATCTATCTACATAATGATGAAACAAACAAAACAACTGCAACGCTTCACATCAACAAGGCTAATATCGATCTCACAAGAAATGAATTGATTTCCGCAAAGCTGATCTTTGAGCAACGCTCCAATCAAAACAATTCATCTGCTGTCTTCCTCAAAATTGGCAGCACGAATTACATGCATTATAACCAAGATACTATAACGGTTAACATTACCAATCTATACGGTTCTCACTCCGAGGATTTCGATATTGACTTGTCTCTGTCCACGGTCGGACATTCTCGAGAGTTTTGTATTCCCACATTAGAGATCGAGTATCAGCCGATCAGCTCCAAGCCCGTTAGAAAGACGTTTTCAATCGGAAACGGTGTAGATGCAGAGCTTGACATTGTTTCCGGAAATTCTACGGTTACATTTGAAGACATTTCCGATCCTGTTCTTGGCGTATCCGTATCTCACGTATACAAGCCCGATGACACTATTGTAGAGTACGGTAAAAATTTTAGACTCAATTTGGATGAAAAACTTGTAAACACAAGCACCTCCACAGATCCCAAATATATCTACACCGATCCTCTCGGTGATGTACATACCTTTGAGGAGCATTTTTACAAAATTGGAGCAAATGGAGAAAAAGAGTATATCGAATCGGAAATCAGCTCCATTACAGCAGAAGCAGACGGGCGCTTGTGGCTGAACGATTTTGAGGTGTTCCGCGAGCTCACAACTGTTAAAGGCCTTCGCGCTTCTGCCCGCCTGGAAGGTGTTGTAAACAATGCAGAATGGATCGAGCAGCGAATGGATGAAGAAAAGCAGCTTGATGAGCAAATAAAAGCTTATAAAAACACTCTTTGCAATTTTGTTTCCATTAATAAAGAAACAGGCGGAGTAACGTCTGATGTGACAGATGATCTGCTTTCCTCTCCCGATTCAGTAGAAATATTTTTGAGCTCGGTACAACCCTCAACGCACCTGTTGCTTTCTAAGGAAGAAGCAGTATCGTACAAGTCCTTGCTTACGCAAAGGGAATCTCTAACCAAGTCACAAGAGTCACTTGAATTGCAAAAAGAAAGCTTGAAAAACAACGCTGAAAGTTTATTGTTACAATATAATGCACCGCAATCATTTACACATCAACAAGATTCTATTGATATTCAGCAAGAGGCGCTTGCATATGAAAAGAAAGGTCTTGAATATGCAAAAGCTGATTATAAAGCTACATGTGAAAAGAACAAAATAGATGAAGATCAAAACAGAATACAATTCTATAATAATCAAATAGCTTTAATAGGCCTTGATTCTAATGCAAACGGTACAAAAGCAAAGCTTTTAGAAGAAAATTCATCACTTATTGAGGTTCAGGAGGACAATTGGGTACTTCAAAAGGAACAACTCAAATCTCAAATCGGCAATTTCCCGAAAATTGGCGCACCCGCAGACACTGATGGCACCTTAACCAAGCAATACAAGAATGTGGATGCTCAAAGCGATTTGATAGATAAACAGATTGAGGATATCGATGCACAGATCGAGCTGTATAGCAATAAGAGTGAAAAGTATATTTCCCAGTTTAGATCCTATTATAAAGAGTATATCAATCTTAAAAATCAGCTTGATGCATTGAATGCGCAGCTTCCCGTACGCTATTTGATTTCGGATAGCGTTGTAAAGGGCTTTAACGCCGATGGTGCTCTTGTGGTTATTCAGGATAAATACGGAAAATATGTGGTTGTTGAACGAGCCAAATATACCACTTCCGAGACAACAAGAGTTTCCGCTGTATACGATCAGGATAACAGAGTGATGCGCTTCTCTTATAACGGAAACAACCTGCTTTCCGAAATCTGTAACAGCCTTGGCGAGAAGGTAACCTTCCGTTATGATGCGTCTAACCGGCTCACTGCTGTAGAATACAGTGATCGACCCGGCTTTACGTTGTCATATACCAAAATTGTGGATGTACCGAAAATTTCGAAGGTGGCATTTACAAACAATACTTCTGTAGCACTCTCATATAACCATATGGGTATGCTAGCAAGGATCGCCCACACCACTACGGTCAACACCATTGCTCACAACGACATTCTGTTGGGCTCCAACTCTACACTGTCTGAGGTAGTCGTGGCGTATAACTTGGGCGAAACAAAGCTCACCTATGACGGAATCAAGCAAGAAATTTACAAAATTTACCCGTTATCCGAAAAGGTTCATGCATATTATGAGCTGATCAACAACGTGGTAACGAGTGCGGAATTCTACTCTTATTTCAACCATCTTCTCTCAACAACTGAGCGAGCCGGCGGCTCCTGTCTCAATCGCTATTCCTATGAAGAATTTCAAGCGGAGCTGCAGATCGAAAGCGTGGAAGACGTAACATATAACAGCTTCAAGGAGCCGATACAGGCTGTAACGTCCAAGTACGCTCTCACCCCCACCAACGAGAATTGCTGTGTTGAAGAAACGATAGAAAACTATACTTACAACGATAACCGCAAGCTGATCGAAAAAAGGACGATCCACTCTCACCTTGATTGCTGTGAAGCTTACGATACCACCATTGCCAGAGAAAAATACTACTACAACAACGCAGGCGAGCTTGTACGTAAGGAATCTTACATTGAGGGCGAGGAGCTGAAAACAGGCATCACTGTTGAAGAGCACGTATTCAATGACAAGGGCGTTGAAATCCAGTCCTTTACTTACAATTCTCTTGATCCCTCTTCTAAATTCTACACCGAAAACGAGGTGGATGAAAACGGAAAGGTGCTTTGTGTTTGGGATGAAAGCGGTGAGCATAAGACCGCCTTTGATTACGAGCCTGACGGCGTAACCGTTAAAACCGAGCGCCTACCGAACGGCAGCAAGCTCTCCTACGGCAGCACAAAGGATGGTTCTGTTACCGCTATCACCCACAGCACCGAAGAGGGCGAGGAAAACTGCACCACCCAAACACGCACACTTGGCGTTGTAACTGAGGTGAAAAGCGGAAACAACACGGTAAGATATGAATATGATGACAAGCGCAGAGTCAAGTCTGTATCTCTCAACGGCGTAGATAACTATGTGACATATACCTACAGCGGCGAGCATACCGATGCTGAACAGGTAATTGCAACAACGAAAACCGGCATTGAAGCTACAACCACTAAAAATGCGCACGGGAATGTAACTAACATTGTCTGCGGTGATCATACTGTCGAAAACGAGTACAATGCAGATCAGCAGCTTACCAAGAACGTTGACAGCATTAGTGGCGAAACTACCCTTACCTATGATGCCAAAGGTAATGTAGAAACTGTCACCGCGCCCGATCGCACCGAAGCTTTTGCTTATAATGAACCGGACAATACGCTTGACAGCAAGACGATCATGGTTAACGGTGTTACGCACACCTACGAATACAGCTACAAGCCCACAGCCGATAAGGCACTTGACAGCATTTCTGTAGACGGCAATACGGTAAGACCCCAGACCGATGCGCTTGGCAGAAGCACGGGTAAGACCATTGAGGCCGGCAACCGCAAGATTGCTGAGGAAAAGATCTCTTACGTCAAATTTGGCGATCACGCCACTTCCCTGCCCTCAAACGTCAGATTTGCTACAAACGGTGTATTCAACAAATCCATTCAGTACAAGTATGACAGTATGGGCAACATCATTGAGATCTTTGAGAATGGCAGAAGTGCTTGCCGTTACGAGTACGATGCGCTTGGCAGACTTACCCGAGAAGATAACGTTGCCTTTGGCAAGACTACCACGTGGAGCTACGATAACAACGGCAATATTATCGCACGTTACGAATATGCTATCACCGCAAAGCCCACAAGTGAATTGCATCTGTTGGATTGTGTTACCAAGCTCTACGCCTATCAAGACAACAGCGATCAGCTGATGTCTTATGACGGTACAGCATTTGTATATGATACTATTGGCAACCCGACCACATACAGAGGTAAGACGGCTACTTGGGCATATGGTAGACAGTTGATGAGTTTTGACGGCAACACCTTTGAATATGATGCAAGAGGTAGAAGAACCGCAAAGAACGGCATTACCTTTACTTATGACAGCAACGGTAACCTCATTAAGCAGAGCAACGGCTTGGAGTTCCTTTACGACCATTCGGGCGTATTCGCGCTCAAGTACAACGGTTCGACCTATTTCTACAGAAAAGATGCACAAGCAAATATTGTCGCTCTACTTGACAGCAACGGCTCCGTTGTGGTA
>JAFVTV010000012.1 GCA_017502975.1 Clostridia bacterium
ATGGTCGTTATTTCTGCCGATGAATACGGGCGACCACAGGTCGCCCCTACGGTGGAACGTATGGTGAAACAGTTCAAAGGAGCGATCACAAAAAAGGTTGGTAAACCTATTTGGCAAAAATCTTTTATTGAACACGTGATACGAAATATAAAGGATTACGAAACTCGATTGAATTACATTTACGAAAACCCTATCCGTTGGTATTACGACGAATTATACACAGAGGAATAAGGGGTATGGGCTTTGCCCTATGCCTTTGTAATACAAAGGCAAAACTGGCAAGAAAGGAGAAAAAATGGATTGTAAAAAATATATTGAGTTTTTAAATGCTGTTGAGAAATTGAAATGTAATACTCGTCATTCATGGACATCAAGTGGCAGACAGGAGTCTGTTGCCGAGCATTCATGGAGACTGGCCGTAATGGCTATGCTGTGTGCCGATGAATATCCGAATGTGGATATAAATAAAGTCATAAAGATGTGCTTGATCCATGATTTTGGAGAAGCCATTACGGGAGATATTCCTGCATTTTTGAAGAGCCAAAAGGATGAAGTAGAGGAAGAATCAGCGATTGAAAAATTGATCTCCTTATTGCCGTATAATACAAGAGATGAAATAAAGCTTCTTTTTTCTGAAATGAAAGAAATGCGCACTAATGAAGCAAAACTGTATAAATCCCTTGATAATATTGAAGCGCTGATTTCTCATAACGAGGCGGATATTTCAACTTGGCTTCCGAGAGAGTATGAGGAAAATCTTACATACGGTCAAAAGAATTCAGAGTGGTCCGATTGGACAAGAGAATTACGAGAGGTTATAAAACAAGATAGCATTGAAAAGATTCGCAGAGAAGGAAAATAAAACAACCCCGACAGACATTGAAAATCTGCCGGGGATTACTATTTGTTTTTTGCGTATCAATTTTTTATCCGTAGGGGAGACCTGCGGTCTCCCGCGGGCGAACACAGTTCGCCCCTACCGTGTGTTAGGTAAATATTTTGTGATTTCTCCGCTAATTTTGCACGCCCTTGTGCCGAAGCTATTTTTGTTATACTTTTGCAAATTGACTGTTATAAAGCGTGGCGTAAAAGCCGTTCGTTTCGAGCAGTGTGTCGTGCGTGCCTTGCTCCACAATGTTGCCGTCGCGCATCACGAGAATAAGATCACTCTCGCGAATGGTGGAAAGGCGGTGCGCCACCACAAAGCTGGTGCGCCCCTGCATCAAGGTGGTAAAGGCCTTTTGGATGCGGATCTCGGTGCGCGTATCAATCGAGGAGGTTGCCTCATCGAGTATGAGAAGCGGTGGCGGCGAGAGCATCAAACGGCTGATACAAAGCAGCTGCTTTTGGCCTTGCGAGAGCGCGCCGCCGCCCTCTCCGATCAGGGTATCATACCCCTTAGGCAGGCGCTTGATAAAGCTGTGCGCATGTGCCGACTTGGCAGCAGCCACAATTTCCGCCTCGGTCGCATCGGGTTTAGCAAACGCGATGTTTTCGCGCACGGTACCGGAAAAGAGCACGGTATCCTGCAGCACCATGCCGATCGATCTTCTCAGGCTTTCGCGTGTCATGTCGCGAATGTCGGTGCCGTCAATAAGAATGGCACCCTCGCCAACGTCATAAAAGCGCATTAGGAGATTGATCACCGTGGTTTTACCACAGCCTGTAGGTCCAACAATAGCTACGCGCTGTCCAGGGGATACCTGCAGGCTCATGTGCTGGATCAAGGGCTTTTCGGGCAGATAGGAAAAGGATACGTCACGAAACTCCACTGCCCCCTCGGGCGCGGTCAGAACGGTTGCATTTTCTTTATCGGGGGTCTCCGTGGGTGCATCCAGCACCTCAAAAATGCGCGCGGCGCAGGCAAGTGCGCTTTGCAGCTCGGTAACAACACCCGAAATTTCGTTAAAGGGCTTTGTGTATTGGTTTGCATAGGCAAGGAAGCAGGAAAGCTCGCCCACCGTAATGGCAGCGCCACCGCCGCCCATGGCAAGCATAGCACCCGTGAGAGCCACGCCTGCATAAACCAGGCTGTTAACAAAGCGTGTGGAGGGATTGGTAATGGAGGAAAAGAAGGTAGCCTGCAGGGAAGCATCGCGCAGCTGCTCGTTGAGTTCTCCAAAGCGAGAGAGCATCTCCTCCTGCTGTGAAAAGGCGTATACCACCTTGTGAGAGCCGATGGCCTCCTCCATCAAAGCCGTTTCCTTGCCGCGGATCTCACTTTGCTTTTTGAACATGTGATAGGTGCGCTTGGCGATAAATGCGGCAACAAAGAGTGACAGGGGCGTGACAAGTACCACAACAAGGGTGATGCCGGGGTGTATCAGCAGCATAAATACAAGCGTGCCGACAATGGTCATCACACCTGTAAAGAGCTGTGTAAAGCCCAGCAACAGACCGTCTGAAAATTGATCGACGTCTGCAATCAAGCGGCTGACGATATCACCTGTTTTTTTGGTGTCAAGATAGGAGAAGGGTACCTTTTGCAGGTGTCGGAAGGCATCGTTTCTGATATTGCGCACGATACCAAAGGTCATTTTGTTGTTGCACACGTTCATCAGCCATTGGAATATGGCGGTAGCGGCAATAACCAAGACTGCAGTTTTAAAAATTTTGAATATGCCGTCAAAATCTACGGCATCCTTGCCAACGATCAGGTCAATGGCATTGCCCACAAGCACGGGCAACCAAAGCGTGAGGGCTACAGTGGCAAGAGAGAGCAGTAGGGAAAGGGCAAGATAGATGCGGTAGCCTGCAAGATAGGTCAGTACGCGGCGCATCGTTCCCTTGGGGGCACGGTTTTTAATCTTGTTGCTCATGCCAGCACCTCCTCGCTGCCAAATTGCGATTCGTGAATTTCGCGGTAAATGGCGCAGGAGTTTAGCAGTTCCTTGTGCGTGCCAAGCCCCACCATAGCGCCGTCATCAAGCACCACAATGCGGTCAGCGTGACGGATCGATGCGGTGCGCTGTGATACGATAAATACCGTGGGGTGGTAGGGGAGTGCGGCGATAGCGGCGCGCAGTGCCGCGTCGGTTGCGTAATCCAGTGCCGAGGCGCTGTCATCGAGAATAAGGATCTCGGGCTTGCGCACCAAAGCACGCGCGATCGTGAGGCGCTGCTTTTGTCCGCCCGAAAGATTGCGTGCCTGCTGCTCAAGCATGAAATCAAGTCCGCCCTCCTTGCTTTCCACAAAGGAAAGCGCTTGCGCGGCGCGCAGTGCCTCGCGGCAGTCCTCATCAGTGGCATTTTCGTTGCCAAAGCGTAGATTATCGCGCACTGTGCCTGCAAACAGCTCTGCCTTTTGCGGTACAACACCGATCTTGGCGCGCAATTCTTGGGGATCGGCAAAGGCGCGCACGTCGCGGCCATCTACTGTCACCGAGCCCTCGGTCACATCATAAAGACGGGGAATGAGAGAAACAAGCGAGCTTTTGCCCGAGCCCGTGCCGCCGATGATGCCAACCGTTTCTCCTGCATTGGCATAAAAGGAGATATTGGTGAGGGCATGATCTGCGTTTTTGTGGTAGGAGAGTGATACCGATCTAAACTCAACAGCATGCGTGCTGTCTTGCGCAGTTGCGGTATCCTTATATGTGGGCAAGCCCGTTTGAGTATCAAAAACGGTATTAATACGCGAGCCCGAGGCGCAAGCCTTGGTGATCAGAATGATAAAGTTTGCCAGCTTGATGAGCTCAATGAGGATCTGGGACATGTAGTTGTAGAGTGCAACCACCTCGCCCTGTGTAAGATTGCCGAGGCTTACCTGTACGCCGCCGCGCCAAATGATAACCAAAATAGATACGTTAATGATGACGTAGGTAAGGGGATTGAGCAATGCGGAAAAGCGCCCTGTAAAGCGTTGCAGGTGCGTGAGCTCGGCATTTGTGGCAGTAAAATCGGCAATGCTTTCGCCCTCGCGCACAAATGCGCGTACTACGCGAGCCCCCGAAAGATTTTCACGCGTGCGACCAAGCACCGCATCAAGCTTTGCCTGCACACGGCGAAACATGGGGATGCTGATCAGCATAATGCCAAATATGACAATTGAAAGTGCGGGAATGGTTACAACAAAGGTCAGTGCCGCAGAGGGCGAAACGGTAAATGCCATGATCATGGCGCCAAATACGATAAAGGGGGAGCGCAAAAACAGGCGCAGTACCAGATTGGTGGCGGTTTGTATTTGATTGACGTCAGCAGTCACGCGAGAGAGAAGCGTTGCCGTGCCAAAGCGATCGGTATTCTCGTGTGATAATTCACCGATATGTGCAAAGAGTGCAAAGCGCAGATCTGTGGCAAGCCCCACCGCCGCCTTTGCCGAAAAATACTGTGCTGTGATTGAGCAAATAAGCCCCACGACACCAAGCCCGACCATAAGGGCACACCGCCGCAAAATGTAAGCGCTGTCGCCGTTTTTGATACCAATATCAATAATATCAGCTACCACTAACGGGATGAAAAGCTCAAATAAAGCCTCCAGCATTTTGAAAAGAGGGCCCATGACCGCTTCTTTTCGGTAGCTTTTGATAAAACGAATGATTCTTCGCATTTCTATTCCTTTCTGCAGGAAGACCCCGGCAAAATTCTCTCATAAGTATAGCACAAAAATCTACATTATTCAATAGCTTTACAAAAGCAGAAAAGTATTTTCTAAAAAAAACTTGAAATTTACGCTAAAAGGTGTATAATATATATAATTGAAAGCAATGAGAAAATCTCGGAAAGGATCAAAAAAATGGCAGAAGAATGCACACATGATTGTAGCTCGTGCAAGAGCGCTGATTGCAGCTCGCGCAAGGGACCGCAAAAGGAACAAATACATGCAAAAAGTAAGATCGGCAAGGTGATCGGCGTTATCAGCGGCAAGGGCGGCGTTGGAAAATCTATGGTAAGCTCCTTGCTTGCGGTGGCACTCAATCGCGCAGGATATCGTGTCGGTATTCTGGATGCCGATATCACTGGCCCTTCTATCCCTAAGGCATTTGGCCTCAAATCGGGCACCGTTGAGGGGGATGAAACAGGTCTTTATCCCGCACGCACCGCAGGCGGTATTGACGTGGTTTCGCTTAACCTTCTGTTGCCCGAAGAAACAAGCCCCGTAATTTGGCGCGGACCTGTGATTGCAGGCACCGTAAAGCAGTTTTACACCGATGTTATTTGGGATAATATCGACTACCTTATCGTTGACTGCCCTCCCGGCACGGGCGACGTGCCCCTCACCGTATTTCAGTCCTTTAGGGTTGATGGCGTTGTGATCGTCAGCAGCCCGCAGGAGCTTGTTTCCATGATCGTGAAAAAGGCGGCTAACATGGCAAACATGATGGATGTGCCTGTCCTTGGCTTGGTAGAAAACATGAGCTTTGTCCGTTGCCCCGATTGCGGCAAGGAGATCAGGCTCTTTGGCGAGAGCCATATCGATGCCGTGGCGGCAGAGTACGGCTACCTTGTGCTTGCCAAGCTCCCGATAGACCCCGCGATTGCCGCGCTTGTTGATGCAGGTAAGATCGAGCAGATCGGGGAGGATCCTATGGTAGAGGCGGCAAAGACGATAGTCAGCGCATTGAGCAAATAAAGTCAATAAAGGGACGCTATGATAGCATGCGCCCCTTTTTGTTTCTTATTTGAATATTTTACCGAAACACTTGCAATTAAGCGCGGTTTCGTGTAAAATAATATATATTATTTTATTTTGGAAAGGAGAGCCTGCTATGGAGCCGTTGATCTTACCTGTCGGCAAGTATGGAACGCTGATCTATATTGCAACCGATCGCTTTAAAAGTGAGCTGTTGTCGCTCTCCTATTCAGTACCGCTTGAAGGTGCGACCGCGCAAAAAAATGCTATGGTTACGGCACTCTCGCGCCGCGGTACCGTCACTTACCCCACGCAGGCAAGTCTAAACCGTCATCTTGACGAGATGTATTCTACCGCCATTTCCACCTCAAACCGCCGTACGGGAGATATGCAAACGCTTTCTTTTACAGCGGATTTTCTCGGTGCGCGTTTCGTTGGTGGCGGCAAGGGGCTTTTGCCCGAGGTGATCTCTGTCCTCTCGGAGCTTGTACGTAAGCCTTTACTTGATGAAAACGGCAATTATATCGGCGCCTTTGTAGAGGGCGAAAAGCAGGTGCTGCGCGACGCGATCAGAGCCGCTATCAATAACCCGCGCGGCTTTGCGCAAGCAAAAGCACGAGAGCTGCTTTGCGCGGGGGAGCCCTACGGTATTTCACTCATTGGTGAGGAAGATAGCGTAGATCTGCTAACGCCCGCTTCTCTTGCCGCACGCCACTGCGCGTTGCAGGGGGAGGCTGCGCCCTTGTTTGCCTATGTTGGCAGCATGCCTGCCCCGGAGGTGGTTGCGCTCCTTGAAAATGCCTTTGGCAATTTTGGCGGCAAGGGTGCTGCGTATCAGTCGCTTGTGCGTGCGCATGAGGGCGAGGTAAGGTGCGGTGAGGTAGAAATGCCGTTGCAGCAGGGTAAGCTTTCGCTTGGCTTTCGCACCGATATTGCGGCAAACCATAGGCTCGCGCCCGCACTTTTGCTTGTGAATGAGATCTATGGCGGCTCGCCTGCTTCTAAACTCTTTTTAAATGTGCGCGAGAAAAAAAGCCTTTGCTATCATTGCAGCTCATCGCTTGACCTGTATAAGGGTGTACTCTTTGCAAGCAGCGGTATGCAGGTGGCAAGCCGCGCTGCCGCCGAGGAAGCAATGCTTGCGGAATTTTATGAGCTCCAGCAGGGTAATATCAGCGAGGTTGAGCTTAATGCTGCCAAAAAGGCGCTTGCCAATACCTATCGCGGCGCGTTTGATAATCCTGCGGTGCTTTCTCGCTTCTATATGGGACGCGTTACTGCCAATGCCTTTGAAACAGTGGATGCTTGGCGCGAGCGCTTGATGCGCGTGACGCGCGCGGAGATCGTGGAGGCTGCAAACCACATCAGCCTTGGCGCGGAGTTCTTTCTTAAGGGAACAGTGCCGAGTGGGGAGGAGGAAGCATGAAGCAGGTCTTTAAAAGTGAGCTTTTAGGGGAGCAATATACGCTTTTTACACATTCAAGCGGACTTCGCATTTATGTGTTTCCAAAGAAAATGACCTCTACCTATGCACTGCTTGCAACCGATTTCGGTGCGGTGGATAATGCACCTCTTTGTGATGGAAAAATGCCGGTGCCTGACGGCGTGGCGCATTTTCTTGAGCATAAGCTTTTTTCCAATGAGGATGGGAGTGATGCGTTTGAGCATTTTTCGGCATGCGGTGCCGATGCCAACGCCTATACCTCACACACGCGCACGGTGTATCTGTTTTCCTGTACGGAGAATTTTGCCGATGCACTTGGCGAGCTTGTTGATTTTGTCACGCATCCCTATTTTACCGCCGAAACGGTTCAAAAGGAGCAGGGGATCATTGCGGAGGAGATCCGCATGTGCCGTGACAATCCGTATGATTGCTGCTACTACAATATGCTGGAGGGGCTTTATGAAAAGCACCCTGTAAAAATCGATATTTGCGGTTCTGTTTCCTCGATTGCCGCTATCACACCCGAGGTGTTGTATGAGGTGTATCAAACCTATTATCAGCTTTCTAACATGGCGCTTGTGGTGTGCGGTGATGTCACGCCCGATGCAGTCTTTGAGATTGCCGATAATCATTTGCCAAGGTGTGCGGAGCATCGTATCCCGCCCCGCCGTAAAACGCTTGAGGGGCGAGCGGTAAACCGTGCGCGTATTGAGGACGTAGGGCAGGTGGCAAAGTCGATCTTTTCGATTGGTGTAAAGGACACCGCTATTCCCGAGGAGCCCACGGAGCGCTTAAAGCGTGATGCAGGCATGGCAATTCTTTGTGAAATGCTGTTTTCCGAGTCCGGGGAGCTATATAACACGCTGTTTGACGAGGGGCTGATCTCGCCCGAATTCTCGGCAGATTATGCGCTCACGCGAGATTTTGCCTTCCTTCAACTTTCAGGCGAGGCAAACGATCCCGATCTGGTTTTTGACAGGATCAGGGCGTATCTTGCAAAAAAGAAAGCCGAGGGGCTCTGTTTTGCGGATTTTGAGCGCTGTCACCGCATTGAATATGCAGAATATATCAAAAGCTTTGATAGCACCGAGGAGATTGCAAACACCCTGTTATCCTTTATATTTGAGGGTGCGGAGCTCTTTTCCTATGCCGAGGTGCTCATGAGCATTGATTTTACCTTTGTTGAGCAGCTGCTTTTGGAGGTGTTTGACGATACGCATTATACTCTTTCGGTGATCGTTCCCAAAAAGGAGGAAATATAAATGAATGATGTGACCGTTGTATCCTTTCCCGGTATCGGTATCGGGGAAGTGACGATCAATAAAGTAGCATTTGAGCTGCCGATCCTTGGCGGTCTTGAGGTGCGCTGGTACGGTATTTTGCTGACCCTTGGTATTATAGCAGGGTTCTGTTACGCGCTTTACCGCGCCAAATTTGAGGGCTTTACCTCAGATGACGTCATTGATTATGCGCTTGTTACTGTTTTGCTTGCCATCATCGGTGCACGCACCTATTATGTGCTTACCACGCTTGGCAAGGGGCTATACAACAGCTTCTACGACGTGATCGCCATTTGGGAGGGCGGTATTGCAATGTACGGCTCTATCATTGGCGGTGCACTTGGACTTTTGATCGTAAGCCGCTTTAAAAAGATCGGCAAGAAGCGCATGATCAAGATATTTGACATGGTAGCACCCGGTGTCATGCTTGGGCAAATTATTGGCAGATGGGGCAACTTTGTCAACGGTGAAGCACACGGCGTTGCCACATCGGATAACTTTTTCCTGCGCATGGGGCTTTCCTACGGTAGCAAAGTCACCTATTATCATCCCACATTTCTTTACGAGAGCCTTTGGAACCTCGTGGGCTTTGTGCTGATTACCGTATTTTATAAAAAGAAGAAATTTGATGGGCAGATCGTGCTTTCCTATCTTGCGTGGTACGGCTTGGGCAGAATGTTTATCGAGGGGCTTCGTACCGATAGCCTTTATATCGGTGAATTTCGCATTTCGCAGGTCGTGGGCTTCCTTTGCTTTGTCATTTGCACCACACTGCTGATCTACATGCTTGTGCGCAAAAACAGGGAGGAGCTTGACAAGGAGGCATATGCCCCCGTATATGAAAAATCTCGCCGTACTCTCCTTCGCACAAGCGAAAAGGAGCAGGCGGTGAAGGAAACAGAGGCAGCGATCGATGCGATCATTGCCCATGCAGAAGAGGAAAAGGAGAACAATGAAAATGGCAAAACTGATTGACGGCAAGGCAATTGCGGCTGAGATCCGCCGCGAGATCGCGGCAGATACCGAAAAGTTTAAAAAAGAGAACGGCTATGCACCGGGGCTTGCCGTTGTGATCGTAGGAGAGGATCCCGCATCGCAGGTCTATGTGCGCAATAAGCACCGCGCTTGTGAGGAAGTCGGCTTTTATTCAAGGGGCTATGAGTTGCCTGCTGATACCGATGAGAAAACGCTTCTTGCTCTGATCGAGGAGCTCAACGGCGATGATAGCATACACGGTATTCTCGTACAGTTGCCCTTGCCGCGCCACCTAGATGAGGAAAAGATCCTGCTTGCGATTGACCCCAAAAAGGATGTCGATGCCTTCCACCCCTATAACGTGGGCGCATTATGATTGGCAATTATGATTTTCTGCCCTGCACACCTGCGGGTGTTATGGCACTGCTTGAGAGAAGCGGTGTTGTGATCGAGGGCAAGGAATGTGTTGTGGTGGGGCGCTCTAATATCGTAGGAAAGCCGCAGGCATTGCTTTTGCTTGAGAAGAACGGCACTGTGACCGTTTGCCACAGCCGCACCAAAAATCTGCGTGAGGTATGCCGCCGCGCTGATATTTTGGTTGCCGCAATCGGTAAGCCTGAGTTCTTTGATAGCTCTTACGTAAAGGAGGGCGCCGTTGTCATTGACGTTGGCATGAACCGCCGCCCTGCTGACGGTAAGCTTTGCGGTGATGTGGATTTTGCATCGGTTGAGCCGATCGCCTCTGCTATCACGCCCGTGCCGGGTGGCGTTGGCCCTATGACGATTACCATGCTGATGAAAAACACCTTTACCGCCGCAAAAAAGCAAGGGGCAAAGGTGTAATGGAGTTGAGGCTTGGTCGTTACCGCCATTTTAAGGGTATGGAATATGAGGTGCTCTTTGTCGCGAAGCATTCCGAAACGTGTGAGGATATGGTAGTATATCGCGCGCTTTACGGAGAGCGCACCGTTTGGGTACGCCCCGCCGCGATGTTTCTTGAAACCATAGAGCGCGAAGGTAAACTTATGCAGCGCTTTACCTATCTTGGGGAAGAGGCTGTAAAATAGTAAAAAACCGCCTTTCCCGTTGACATAGCCAACGGGAAAGGCGGTTTTTTGTTTCACAATAAAAGCAAGTCGTAGTTGGGTTAATTAGCTACGACCTATTTTTTGTGACTTTACAACATAAACAAAGAATGTAATATTACGACATAAATAATTTGAAGTAAATTTGTATAAATTTTATAAATTTTCAAGAAATATCATTTATATATTTAAAAATATAAAAATGTGTGATATAATAAGTTAAAAATAAAACGAAGAAAAGAATATTTAAAAATTCATGAGGACATTTGACGGAATAATATCACGACGAAGTGTTAGGTTGTACAATTTTAAAGCAATCTAATTGGGACGCACAAATAAAATTATTGAATTCGCATTAATTTTGAATCGTTTGTCAAGCTATAATTTTTATTTGGTAAAAATAATTTTGTGGGAGTATTATTATGAAATCAGTAATAAAAGCCAATAAAGAAAATTTAACATACCTTATTCGACATTTCTGGCCGCTTATTATTGTAGAATTGTTGTTTGCAATTACAAGCGGAGTTTCAGGAGCAATATCTTCATACATGTCAAAAACATTTGTAAATAGCATAATTAATGACAAAAACCTAAAGGTTGCGATGAACGTTGTTGTTGCGGTTGCGATTTTTGTGCTATTTAAAAATATAATTCAGAGTATGCTTAAAGTCTATTCGAAGTATGTGTTTTCTAAAGTAAGAGTGTTTTCAAAAACTATTTTTTTGGGATATACGAAACAACTAAATTTATCTTTTTTTGATATACCAGAAAATAAAAATTGTTTGTCACGAGCAGACCAATATTCCAATGTTGGTACCGAACAATTCGTTTCATATGTTTTTTCAGTATTCGCCAATATAATCGGGTGTATTAGTATATTGTTGATAATGTCCGATTTTGAGTGGTGGATAGTGTTTTTTTTACTGGTGTTGATGTCTTATAAATTAATAATTGAAAATATTCTTTCAAAAAAAAATTTTAAATTTAAAAAGGAACGAGTTATACGCGAGCGACGGATTGGTTATTTTTCAAATGCGTTCAAGAGTGCTTCGATTTTAACAGATTTGCATATATACGATGGCATTGACTTTTTTAAGCATCTATTTGAAAAACATTCGGAGGAAAATATCCATTTACAGACCAAACACAATTTAAAAACTGAATTGTTGTTTGCTTCAACCTACTTAACTGTTTTTATACAGAATATTGTTTTGTACTTGTATGCAGGAAACGCATTGTTGAATGGATCCATAAATATTGGAGAATTTACGATGTTTTTTTCAGTTATCGGCTATTTAAATGCGTTACTACTTAATTTTAAAAATTCCATATCAACACTGTATCCAATTATCTTGGAATCTCAAAATTATTTAGATCTGATAAACATTGATTCAAAATATAGATATAATGAAAAAAAGTCAAGTGGAGTAAAGATTGATAGCATCAAGACAATCGAATTTAAACATGTCTATTTTAGGTATCCGAAAAGGACGAAATTTGTTTTGAGCAACGTATCGTTTACTATAAATACGGGGGAGACAATATCTCTTGTAGGGGTAAATGGGTGTGGCAAAACAACAATAATTAAATTATTGCTTAGGTTATATGAACCTACGGACGGACAAATCTTAATTAATGGTATCTCAATAGACGAAATTGATATTGAGAATTATTGGAAATTATGTGGCACCGTTTTTCAAGATTTTTGTATTTATCCGATATCTGCATTTGAAAATATATCTTTGAATTGCGTTACCAAAAGCAACGCTGAATGTGTGGCGGATGTAATGAAAAAAGTGGATATTTCGTATAGGTTTGAAAAAGAACAAATGGGCGTTTTCACTCCTCTTTCAAGAGATTTTGATGAAAATGGTACGGTTCTGTCAGGCGGCGAAAAACAAAAAATTGCTTTTGCAAGAGCAAGCTATAAGCCTCATTCTATATTGATATTAGACGAGCCGTCCAGTTCTTTGGATGCGCGAGCTGAGCAGGCATTATTTGATTATATTGATAGTACTAAAAATCACAATAAAATTGTAATTTTTGTTTCACACAGACTATCAACATCGACCACTGCAGATAAAATTATATATATTGAGAATGGATGTATATCCTGTTCTGGTTCTCATGATTATATGATGAACAATTGTAGTTCCTATAAAAAGCTTTTTGAAATTCAATCTTCTAAATACGAGCAAGCAAGTGTAAAAAAATGATTTATAATATATGAGGTGTAACATGTACGAAACAATTAGTGTAAAGACCGTGTTAATAGAAATAACTAATATGTGCAATATGAGATGTACACATTGCTATAATAGTTTCGATAGAGAATTACACCCAAAGCCATGCTATATGACTTTGGAAAATGTAAAGCATATTATCGAGAAATGCATTTTATATAAATTAAATAAGTTGTATATTTCCGGGGGTGAACCACTGTGTCATCCGGATATAACTAGAATTATTGATTTGTGTGGTAATTATCCAGATGTATATTTTACAATTACTACCAATGGGTTATTGCTTACCGAAGAAATCATCAATCAAATAGAACAATATACCAACATATGCGTTCAAATCAGTGTCGATGGATTGTCTAAAGAAGTATATGAAGCGCAAAGGGGAATAGGCACATTTGAAAAATTTATATCTGTATTGGATATGCTAATTTCCTCTAAAATAAAATATTTAACCGCGCGAACTTGTGTAACAAAATTAAATTATCAGGAAGTAAAATATATATATGAACATTTGCTAAATCACAATATTATGCCTTCTTTTTTGTTCGTAAATCAAATGGGAAATGCAGCCAAAAACTGGGATATATTATCCCTAAGTATGGCAAATCAGTTGAAAGTTCTTAATGATATCAATGTATTAAACAAAAAATATTCACAAACTATCACTCCGCCGGAACCAGTATCAACTTGTAATTTTACTGAAAATGTTGAAGTTAAATCCATGTTGATTAAATATGATGGTAATATAGCCCCATGCCAATATTTTTATTCGGAAAACTTAGGAAATATTTTTGAAAAAGATGTATCTGAAATACTTAATTACGAAAATTTAAAAGATTACTATGAGTTAGCCAGACGCAGGAAGAATTTTCTTGAGTCAAGTAATATGTGTTCTAATTGCAAAATAAAACGGATATGCTCGTTGGGATGCATAGGGCTCGCTAAAATTTGCGGAGACTCTATGGGGTTAGATGGTCAGTGTTCTTATAGAATGCACGTTGTGTCAATGTATTCAAACGGAATTATTCCGATGCCAAAAAAAGAAGAGGAGGATTTGGTATGATGAAAAAGTATTTATCTATAATTAAGCAAGTGACAATTGCAAGTGCAATGTCTATGATTATATATGTATTAACATATTGGCTTACATCTGCTTTTATGAATGAGGCAGCCAAACCGCTGTATTTGATCGCTTTGGCAATTTATTCTATTGTGTTTATAGGTGTCTTTTGTTTGCTTTTAATTCGTCGGATTCATATTAGAAATTCTGTCGGTGAAGAAAAAGCACTTAAGGATTTTGAAAATGGATATTGGGGAATCAAAAAAGACTATATTTTTCTGTTTAAACGGGAGATATCTACTCTCATAGCATTTGCATTTATAAATGGTGCAAGTTGGATTATGATATCGATTGATAAGCTAATTTTTTCCAGAAGAACTATAACCGCCATTCTTTTATTATATGCACCTTTGAATATTGTAGGGATTACGCTACCTGAATGGGCAAATGGAATATTAGGATATCTTTTAGGGACCATTTTTTGTTTTGCGATATATCTTTTGGAGCTTGTGGTGTTTCGCAAAAAATGGTATATACATTGGAACAAACCAAGGAGGTAAAAGTGTTTTACAAACCTGTATTAATAGAAATTTCTGTTGAAGAACTTGTTAATCACATTCGTATTAAAGCGGACTCTTCTGTTGGTCCGTCTTGCGATTTGTCATACGCCGATGAGCAAGCATGTGGAGTATGGGCTGATGGCGATGACGGTGCCGGAGGCGG
>JAFVTV010000013.1 GCA_017502975.1 Clostridia bacterium
CTTTATCGCCAGTTTCGCCTTTGTATTACAAAGGCTTCGGGCGAAGCCCATACCCCTAAAGATGCACAAAACCAAAGGCTCCCTCCGGGAGGGAGCTGTCAGCGAAGCTGACTGAGGGAGAGTGCGATACAATAATATTTATCCAAACCTAAAGTTACGCAGGCTCCTTCCGTCACGCAACGCGTGCCACCTCCCTCTCGGAGGGAGGCTTTTACGCTACCCCTATTATAGCACAAATCGGCAGAGAAAACAAGTTCTCTGCCGATGTTTTCGTGCTGCTGATTCTCCGCTAAGAATGCAGAGAGAAAGGGCTGCCCTTTTATGTTGCTACGGTTGGCGAGCCCTTGAACCCTGCGTTACTGCCATGCTGCGGAGCCGAGAAAGTCAAACATTTTTTCCAAAAACCTTGTTTTGTTCGCAATTTTATGGTATCATATTTTGTGGTACATGAGTGCCCTCGTCGGGGTTCTTAGTGAAACGGACAGATATAGGAGGTTCTTATATGTTTGAACAAACCAAAGCTCTTTGCGACCATTTTCTTGAGATGGGCATTCCCGGTTTTGACCTTATCGTTTATAAGGATGGCGAGTGCATCCTGCGGTACATGGGCGGCTATGCCGACCCCGAAAACAAGATTCCCATGAAAGGAAAGGAAAAATATCACATTTATTCCTGCTCTAAGTTTATCACCTGCGTTGCTGCCATGCAGTTGTGGGAAAAGGGACTGTTTTCGCTGGAGGATAACCTTTCCGACTACCTGCCTGCCTTTGCCGAAATGACGGTAAAAACAGAGGACGGTGGTGTGCGAAAAGCCAAAAATCCCATCAAGATCAAGCATTTGTTTGAAATGTCTGCCGGCATGGGGTACGCGATGCACGCGCCCGTGCTTGAGGAGTACTACGCCATTCCCGGCAACAACTGCCCGACGGTAGAAACGATCAATATGTTTGCCAAGGTTCCGCTTGAATACGAGCCGGGCGAGGGCTGGAAATACAGTTTTGCTCATGACGTGTTGGGCGCATTGGTGGAGGTCGTTTCGGGCGAGAAGTTTGAATGCTACGTCAAGAAAAATATTTTTGATCCCCTCGGCATGGAAAACTCCTCCTTCCTGCATCCGCTTGAGGATTGGGAGGGATTTGCAAAGCAGTTCCAATACGACGCGCAAACCGGTGAGTATGTGCCTGTTTGGCGCTTCTGGTGCCATTTGGGCAAGGAGTTTGCCGGCGGTGGCGGCGGTTGCGTTTCCACGGTAGAGGATTACATCAAGTTTTTGGAGGCTATGCGCATTGGTGACGTGATTCTGAAAAAGGAAACGATTGCCCTGATGGCGACCGACCGCCTGAACGACTTTCAGCACACCATCTACAACCGTTGGTTGCGCGGCCTTGGATACGGCCTTGGTGTGCGCACACCGTACAATGATAATATTTCTACCGATTTTGGTTGGATGGGTGCCGCAGGCGCATACGCAGCTGTTGACCCCGTCAATAATATGACCTTCTACTACGCACAGCACGTGTTAAAGTCCCCCAATCGCCATTTGCGTCGGTGGATCTATTATGCGCTTCTTGCCGACATGCGCGGTGAGAAGATCGATATCCCCTTTGGCACGAGGGACGAGTCGCCCGGACTGACATTCTAAACAACGCCCGCTTTGTGTTGCAAAGCATAATAAAACAGCCGATATGGAGTTATCCATATCGGCTGTTTTTAGAAACGGCTCCCTCAAGCGCAAAAAGAAATGACCCTTGATCGCGGATTTCTCTACGACCAAGGGTCATTTCTGTTCGCTCTTGATATCTAACATCTTTTGTGATCCTCTCTTTCTATTGTCTACCCTTTGTTTTTGCCTTACAACTCTAAAACATATTTTTTAGTTCTTAAGGGAGAACAACCCGGTTTTTGGTGTAATGCTAACTTGAAAAGGGCGAAGGGGGGACGTGATTCGTACCTGTGGACGCCTCATGCGATCTCTTTTATACCACTCACATTTATATTGGCGCTACCTATTGCCGATCTGGTTTCACACACACGTAAGATCGCGAAATTTGGGCTAAGCCCAAAGGCTTGAATCTTGGAATTCAACTAACTTCTCATGGGACCATACCTCACTCTGAGATATACTTGGGAAAAGAGTTGTGGGTTAAACTTCCATTGGACCGTACCTCGTTTTTAGGATATCCTTTTGAGAAAAGAAACGCGGGAATTAGGTTTTCATCGGACCGTACCTCCTCTTTTCTTCGCTTTTAGTATAGCACACTTTTTGGCGGTTTGCAATATGGCAAGTTGTAAGAAATACACAACAAAAAATTATTGAATAGGGAGAAAATGTGCACCTTGTATATTTTAGGGGTTTACAAGTAAAGAAAAGTGTGTTATACTGATATTGTTGTGGTGCTCGGAGTTTTCCGGGCATTTTTGCTTTATGGGGCTTTTTCTTGCTTGCGTTATATGTTGCGGGGGAGGCGGGTGTATTACTTGTGAAAAAAGATTGACTTTTTATTTAAGATGGGATATAATAATTGAGATATTAATTTTTAATGAAAAGGACAGTTGTATGGAACAAAGAGAAAAATTCGGCTCGCGTCTTGGCTTTCTGCTGATTTCGGCGGGCTGCGCCATCGGTCTTGGCAACGTATACCGCTTTCCCATCATTACGGGTGCATACGGCGGTGCGCTTTTTGTGCTTATTTATCTTGCGTTTTTGCTGGCTCTTGGCATCCCTGTCATGTGCTGCGAGCTTGCCGTGGGCAGAGCCAGTCAGCGAAGCATTGCCTCCTCGTTTGAGGTTATGGAAAAGCCCGGTCAAAAGTGGCATTTGATGAAATACGTGGGTATTGCGGGCAACTATCTTTTGATGATGTTTTATACCGTAATTGCGGGGTGGATGCTGATCTACTTCTGGCAGTTTTTAACGGGTGGCGCTGTGATGGATCACGGTGCCAATACCGCCGCGCTCGGTGGTTTTTTCGGTGACATTCTTTCTAAGCCCGGGCTTCTCATTGCAACCACTGCCGCTATCGTGGTTGTTTGCTTTGCTGTATGCTCGCTGGGACTCCAAAAGGGCGTTGAACGCATTACAAAGGTTATGATGATCTCGCTTTTTGCGCTTATTTTGGGGCTTGCCGTTTACGCCTTTACCATGGAGGGTGCCGCAGAAGGTTTGAAGTTTTACCTTGTGCCCTCTGTTGAACCGATCAAGCAGGGGCGCCTTGGCGAGATCGTAACCGCCGCTATGGGGCAGGCATTTTTCACCCTTTCCGTGGGTATTGGCTCAATAGCCATCTTTGGCAGTTATATTGATAAAAAGCGCTCTCTGCTTGGCGAAGCGCTGACCATTACAGGTCTTGATACCTGTGTGGCACTTTGTGCGGGACTCATCATTTTCCCTGCATTCTTTACCTTTAATCCCGGCGGCACCATCGGTGTTGATCAGGCGGGCGCAGGCTTTCTTTTCACCACGCTTGCGGGTATTTTCAATTCTATGGGGTCCGTTGTGGGGCGCATTGTCGGAACACTGTTCTTCCTGTTCCTAATGTTTGCGGCACTTTCCACGGTCATTGCCGTATTTGAAAATATCATGTCCTTCTGGCTTGAATTAACAAGCCTCAACCGTCGCACGATCGCCCTTATAAACGTCGGGCTTTTGCTGGTGCTCACGCTCCCTGCTATTTTTGGCTGTAATATTTGGAGTGGCGTAAAGGACGTGATGTTTGGCAAGGACTTTATCGACATGGAGGACTTTGTGGTATCTAACGTCCTTCTGCCTCTTGGCAGCCTTGTTTACGTTCTGTTTTGCACCACGCGCTACGGCTGGGGACGTAAGGGCTTTTGCGATGAGTTAAATGCCGGAGAGGGACTTAAAATGCCCCGCTGGATGACCTACTATATGACTTGGTGTCTGCCTGTTATCATTACGATCCTGCTTGGATACTCTGTCGTGAATTTCTTTCGTTAAGTAAATTTTTAAGCACCCGTCACCGCCTATTGGCGGTGACGGGTGCTTTTTTGACGTAGGGAGAAATTTTTTATTACCTATTGAAAAACATATAAAAATGATTTATAATTTAATCAACCTATATAAAGGAGGTATCTTCAATGCTTGAGATACGCAATGTGACAAAGGTCTATCGCTCAAAGACAGGCGAAGAGGTCAGAGCTTTAGACAATGTCAGCATCAATTTCCCGGAATCCGGAATGGTATTTATTCTCGGTAAATCGGGTAGTGGTAAGTCCACGCTGCTTAACGTTATGGGTGGTCTTGACAGCTACGATAGCGGTGAGTTTATCATCAAGGGCAAGTCCTCAAACGATTTTGCAGGCTCGGATTTTGATGCTTACCGTAACACCTTTATCGGCTTTATTTTCCAAGAATACAACGTGCTTGATGATTTTTCCGTGGGCGCCAACATCGGTCTTGCGCTTGAATTGCAGGGCAAAAAGGCAACCGAAGAGAAGATCAATGCCATCCTTTCCTCGGTAGACCTTTTGAATTACGCACACCGCAAGCCCAACGAGCTTTCCGGCGGTCAAAAGCAGCGTGTCGCGATCGCGCGTGCACTGGTTAAAGAGCCGCAGATCATCATGGCAGACGAGCCGACGGGCGCGCTTGACAGCAATACGGGTAAGCAAATTTTTGACACCTTAAAGGAATTGTCTAAAACTAAACTTGTGCTTATCGTTTCTCACGACCGTGATTTTGCCGAGCGTTATGCCGACCGTATTGTTGAGCTTGCCGACGGTAAGATCATTGAGGATGTTACCAAGCATGAGCATCAGGCTGAAAGGATCAGCGACGGTGTGCACCGTATCAATGATCATATTTTGCGCATTGAAAGCGGCTATAAGCTGACCGCCGCCGACCTTGAAATGATCAATGCCTACCTTGCAAAGGCGGGTGGCGACGTGCTTTTGTCGGGCGATGGGCGCGTAAACGAGGAGCTGCGCTCTGCCGCGGGCATTTCCAAGGACGGTGCTACCACCGTGTTTGAGGGGACCGATCCCGAAAAGGATATCAAAACCAAAAAGTACGTAAAGGATGAAACCAAGTTTATTCGCTCCAAGCTCCCGATGAAGAATGCCGTGAAAATGGGCTCCTCGGGCTTAAAGCACAAAAAGTTCCGTCTGTTTATGACCATTTTTCTCTCCTTTATTGCCTTTGCTATGTTTGGCCTTGCCGACAGTATGGCAGCCTATGAAAAGCTGCATGCGGCAAAGCAATCGGTCATTGACTCCAACATTCGCATTGCAGCTATGACCGTTGGCACAAAGTACAGCTATGCCTATGGGGACGATGACCCGTATACCTACTACAACGATGCCGCACTCAACGAGATGGATATCAGCTACCTTGAAAAGGAAACGGGGCTTGATTTCCTGCCCGTTTATACCGGCTCACAGTGGCGCTACGACGGCGGCTTTTCCATGCAGGAGCTGATGGAGGCGTATTCGAGCAACAACGTCTTCAATGCGAGCCTTTCTGGCGTTGTTACGCTTAATGCCGCGCAGCTTGCCGCAACCGGCTATCAGCTCGTTGGCCGTATGCCCGAGGCTGAGGATGAGATCGTGATCACCGAGTTTATGTATCGCCAGTTTAAGGAATACGGCTTTGTGAATAACATCAAGGAGGAAAGCGTTAAAAAGGGTCAGCTGACCATGGATGCCGCGGGCGGTGAAAACTCGATCATCGGCAAGCACATTACCTTTAAGCGCATCGGTCATAACGGCATTTCCGATGATGCCGCTCCCAGCTTTGAGGTGGTTGGTGTGCTGGATACCCAATTTAATTACGGTCGCTATGAGAGCCTTTTGCCCGCGGAAAATGAGGATGTGCGGGAGGATGGCGGCTTCCTTGAAATGATCCTGAGCGACGAGATTCGATACGAGCGCGATTACGGCATGCACGCATTGGCGCTTCTGAGTGAGGAAGGTGTTCAAACGGTAAAGAGCAAGGCCTCCTTTAACTGGGGAGAGCCGATGGTCGGCACCGATATGTATATCAATGACGTATGGTCCTTCCTGCAGATCCAACGCCCTGATGCCGAGCATCCCGAAAACGAGCCTACGCCCCTGGTGGAGATCAACCGCGTGGCAGAGGTCTCGCAGCTACAGCTGCTCGGTGATATCATTTGGTTTGGCGGGCGCACTGAGCTTGGCGCAAATGAGATACTGATCTCCGAATGGGCGATGAACCGTATCCTTCCCGATGACTTTGAGCTGCCGATCGATGCCGCCGCCTTTGAGGCGATTGCCGTGAGTGTTTACGGCGATATTTGGGCCGAGACCGGTGCGGATAACAACTACCGTTACCGTTTGCAGCAGGCTGAGCTCATCTACTATATCGATCATTGCACCGACGAAACCTTGTTTGAACGTATCAAAAACGATTATATGGGCAACCCCGCCGCGACCACCGACGAGGTGAAAACGTATTGGAAGGAGAACAGGCATTATTTCTCTGATCTGATAGAGAATTACAGTGCGGTTGAGAGTGGCTATGCGCTCCGTCCCCAATTCAAGGCCTATCTTGAGGATCTGCTTGACGTCACGTTGCCTGCAAATGTGAAATTCGACAATCTCGAATGGTTCTGGCAGCATTTTTGGAACTTTGGCAGCGGCGAGCAGTTTGAGAACACGATTAGAATGAATAGGGACGGCTTCTACTGGCTGCGCAACGCATATATGTATCACGATGCCGTAGAGCAGCGCGTGTGGGAAAATGACAAGATCGTTGAGCGCATGCTTGAAAGCCGTTACGTTGAGCGCAACGTGTATAACGAGATGTCCGATGCCGAAAAGCAGGCAATCGTCATCAACTATTTTGAGAACTACTACTGGGAGATGTCTGAGCAAGGTTTTGCAACCTATACCGACCAGCAGCTTTCCGCGATTTCCGAGAACGCCTATGTGAACCTTGGTAACTTTAACCTTGAGGAGCTGGTGGCAGACCTCGTGTTTGAGGTGAAAAACCAAGAGGGTGTGTCCTTGCTGGAGCCTGACTATACCATTGTAGGCTATTATAAAAACGATAGAATCAGCAGTGACCAGCCCGTTGTTTCCAACGAGCTCTACACCTATGTGCAGGAAAACCGCAACAAGGTAAATGAGGATAAGCAAGAGGACCGCTGGGAGTATCAAGCAACCCATACCAACGGCGATTGGGTCTTTGCCATTGCCGTGTTGCCTGTGGGGCAAAATAACGAAGCGGTGATCGAAAAGCTGGTCAATCTCACCTACGCAGACGAGAGCGTTGATCTTCTGTTTGAGATGCAAAATCCCGTTATGTATATGCTGGGTCAGTTCAACGAGATGGTTGAGATCCTCTCTCAGGTATTCCTTTGGGTGGGCGTCGGCTTTGCTGTGTTCTCGGCCTTCCTCCTGATGAACTTTATCGCAACCTCCATCTCTTACAAGAAGCGCGAGATCGGTATTCTGCGCGCCGTTGGTGCACGCTCCTCCGACGTCTTTAAGATCTTCTTCAGTGAGGCGATCATTATCGCACTGATCAACTTCTTCCTTGCCGCCGGTGTGGTATTTGCCGCAACCAGATTGCTGAACGTGTATATGAGAAGTGCTGGTATTAACATCACACTCCTTGCCTTTGGCGTGCGTCAGATCGTGCTGATGCTTGGCGTGAGTGTCATTGTGGCACTTCTCGCTTCCTTCCTGCCTGTGCGCAGCATTGCAAGAAAGAAGCCTGTTGATGCTATTAAAGACAGATAAGTAGACCGCAAACAAAAAACTCCCCCACCGCGGTGGGGGAGTTTTTCTTAGTTTTGCTGTTCCTTTGCAAAATATCCGCGTGGGTGCTGGCAGGTGGGGCAGAGTGCAGGCGGCTCGGCGGCGGTTACCACATAGCCACAGTTCAGGCAGATCCAGCGTGTGGCGGGATTGCTTGACTTGAAAACCTCACCGTTTTTAATGTCTTGCAGCTTTTTGCGGTAGTTTTCCTCGTGCTGCTTCTCGATGCTTGCTACACGATCAAAAAGATCGGCGATCACGTCAAAGCCCTCTCGGCGCGCGTCGGTGGCAAATTCAGCGTACATGGTTGCCCATTCAAAGTGCTCGCCGCCTGCCGCCGCGTCAAGGTTGCGCTCGGTTGCGCTGTATCCACCAAGATAGCGGAACCAGATCTCCGCGTGCTCCTTTTCGTTAGCGGCAGTGTCGCGAAACAGGTTTGCGATCTCTACATACCCGTCGTTTTTTGCCTTTTCCTCAAACCACTTGTAGCGTAAATATGCTTGTGATTCGCCGGAAAGTGCAGTGTGTAGGTTTTGCTCGGTTTTGGTGCCCTTCAGGCGTTCTACGTCAACGCCGGGCTTGGTATAGGTTGCCATAAATATCCTCCCTTTATTTGGTTAGCCGCACGGGAGTCGAACCCACAAGCCCTGCGGCAATAAATTTTAATGTCTTTTCCCGTGTCAAGGCTTGAAAAGTAATACTTGTCTGCACCTTGCCACAAAAAAATCCATCAAAAATTTATGAGCCGCAGGGTGCTTCACAGTTTTAAAAGAACAGATTTTTTGTGGAACAAACCGAAGTTTTTGAGAAATATACCAATATTTAAGAAAAATCCGGTGAAGTACCGCGAAAAATGTGTCTTTTAAAACCTTATGTGTTCGACTCCCGTGCGGCTAGGAGAAGTATTGACCGTTTGCGGAAATTTTATACAGTACGGCACTCGTTTGAAAGAATCGCACAAATGCCAATGTCGCGATACGCGCCCTTGACGAGCATTGCCTCGCGTTGCACGCCTTCAAATTGCATGCCCACCTTATCCATAACGCGTCGCGAGGCGTCGTTCCCGATCATATAGCGCGCTTCAATGCGGTGTAGCCCCAGCATGTCAAACCCAAAGCGAAGCACGCGACGCACCGCCTCGGGCATGATTTCCTTGCCACGGTATTGGGGGTTTAAAACATAACCGATCTCGCCCCTGTTGTTAGCGCAATCCACAGCGCAAAAGCCGCACGTGCCGATCATGCGGTTTTCTTCTTTTAGTATCACAGCCCACTCATAATGCATACCAAGGCGGTATCTGCCGCCAAGATATTCAAGATAAGAGCGCGTGTGCTCGATATTGGGGTGTGGACGCCATAGAAGATAGCGCGTGACATCGGGGTTCTTAGCATATTCAAACATATCCTCGGCATCAGATACGCGCATCGGGCGCAGGATAAGGCGCTCGGTTTCAAGCCGCGGCATACGGGAGAAGATATGTAAAAGATTTTCCTTTTTCATGATGACCTCCAAAAGTCCCCCGAACGGTGCGTTTTTTAGGGCTCTTGTGCCTATTATACTCCTTTTTCGCATCTGTCGCAAGAGAAATTTTAAAATCTACAAATTTCGCTTGTTTTGTTAAGCCAATCGGAGTATAATATATAAAAAAGCAAAGGAGCGCAGGCATGAGGGAGATACTTGGCGATTGTCTTTTCCCAATTATTTTGGGCTCAAATACAGAGGCGCACACGTGCGTGCGCCGTATGGAAAAAAGGTATGGGGTAGGCAGCACGGTGCTTACGGGCAAGCGAGCCTTAACCTTGCGGTTTTTGCCGGATGTGAGGCTGGTGATGGCACCCCCCACGCTTGATGATGAGGTCTTGCTGGCGATCCTGCGTGATCTTGATGACGAAAGCGGTCTGCGTCTGCCGCTTTTGATCGAATGTGACGGCGCGTATGATGAATTTGTAACACGCAATCGCACAGAGCTTGAGGCGCGCTTTATCGTGCGCCAGGCAAGCGACATTTTAAGTGGAGGCTTACTTTGAGAGTTGAAAAGTTGTTTGCGCCGTTTCGGTTTACACGCTCAAAGGGCGCGCTTTCTGTGTATGATCTTAATATCAGGGATGTTGTAACCGACCCTGCAGTCGCTACCGTCAACACCGTTTATGTATGTGTGCGCACACCGATTGACGATGGGCATTACGGTGCCGCCGTGGCGTATGCAAATGGGTGCCGATGCTTTCTTGCCGCACGCGGCCTTGGCTTGCGCGAGGATGCGGCTGTTTATACAACAGAGGACCCTGAGTCGCATCTTGGCGCGTTGGCTGCAAGATGCTTTGGATATCCCGCAAGAAGCCTTACGGTTTTCGGCATTACGGGCACGCACGGAAAGACCTCGGTTGCTGATACGCTGGCTGCTACCTTGCGGCATGCAGGTAAAAAGATTGCTTTGTTTTCTACGGACGGCACGGAAATTGATGGAGTGCTTAAACTAGCCCCACCTACTGCGCCCAACGCGGCAGACGTGCAACGCATGCTGCGCGCGGCGCGCCGCAAGAGAGCAGAGTTTGCCATTATCGAGTTTTCTGCCTATATGCTTGCGCATCATGCGGAAAAATCAATACCGTTTGCCGCTGTTTTGCTCACAGACCTTGCACCAAGGCATATTGGAAAGGGGATGCATCAGGATTTTGCGGCTTATTGGGCAGCAAAGAAAAAACTGTTGCTTTCACCGTCACCGTTGGTGTTTCTTCCGGAGCCTATTGCCGATCTTGATGTAAAGGGCAGGGTGGTGTGCTACGGTGATACAAGGGATATTGTGGCGCAAAACAGCAGGATCTTGTGTGAAAATGGGTCGCTCGGCACGGCGTTTTCTCTTACATACCAAAAGGAAACTGTGGAAGTTTTCTATCCCGTTATAGGGGATTTTGCCACAAGAAACGCTACGGCAGCGGCGGCATTGGCGCTTGCGGCAGGGCTTTCTCTTGCCGAGGTCGCACAGGGCTTGTCCCATGCCGCACCGATCGGCCGTATGGAATGTATATATGCCAATAACGGGGCTCGTGTTTTCCTTGATACGGCGTATGAGGCACAGGATCTTTTAGGGGTGCTGCGGAGTCTGCGCCGTGTGACAAGCGGCAGGCTTTGTGTTGTCATTGGCTCTGTTGGCGGGCGCGCGGTGTACCGTCGTGCGCCGCTTGGTATAACGGCTGCGGAAAATGCCGATTTCATTTATTTTACAGCGGATGATCCGGGTAGTGAGCCTGTAACGAGGATCATGCAGGATATGGTGTCTGAAATTGAGGATGCAGGCAGGTATCTTTGCATCCCCTCTCGCCGCAAGGCTATCCTGCGTGCCATGGAGGATCTTCGCGCGGGCGATACCTTGCTTATTTTGGGCAAGGCGCGAGATGATACTCAACTTGTTATGGGCACAAAAGAGCCGTTTAGCGACCGTAAGGTGGCATTGGAAGCCGCACGGAGAACATAATGTTCTCTGTGCGGTTTTTGCTGTAGGGGCTTGCATTTTTCGCCGCTTTATGTTAAAATATTTTATATATTGTCATAATGTGTGAAAGGGGATCGTCATGGCTGAAGAAAAAGTAACGCACGAAACAGAGGCCGAAGCGGCAGCAAAGCCCAAGACGGCTCGCAAGCGGAGCACCGCAAGCACCACCGCAAAGACGAGCACCGCAACAACCAAAGCGTCTGCTACCAAAAAGAGCAGCGCAAAGCAAGCCACCACTGCTGCCGATGTGGAGAGTGGCGCAATGACAGAACCGAGTGCTGAGCAAAAAATGCAGGGTGCCACTGCGAAAAAAAGCAGTGTTGCATCCAAAACAGGCGCAACAAAAAGCACGGCAACGAAAAGCCCCGGCGCAAAAACAGGCACCGCGCGTGCAAAAAACACGGCGAGCAAGAAGGCTGATGCAGCCGAGCAAGCCACTGCTGCAAGCACGCCCCCCCGCGAGGCAAGTGCAACCACTGTAAAGAAAAATCCTGCAACGGGTGCAAAAAAAGCCGCGCAGAGCCGCAAAACAAAGGCAAATACCACTCCTAAGAGTGAGCCGATAACAGCAGGGGAGGCGCAAGCAAAGCAGCCCTCTGCCGAAGAGGATGCTGTCGGCACGCAAGCGTTTGAGCCGATTCGCAATGTGCCGATTGCACTGCCTGCAGGGCAGATGATCAAGGCGAGCGGACGCGCGGTTTCCGATGCGCATCCTCCGCTTGATTTCCCAGGGCAGATGAAGCGCAATTTCTTCTTGCGTTTGGGGTTGATTCTTGCCATTTTCGCGGTGCTTGTAGCTTCGGCATTTATTTATTACAACCGTCCCGCACGCTACACCGAGCAGACCTCATCGGTTAACTTTTTGTATGTGCCCGCTGAGGACCAAACGCTGATTTTTGTCAACGGCACCGAGCGTGGCAGAGTAGCAGGCACGCTTGCCGCATCCTCGCTGAATGGTCGCGGAGATACGTGTGCTGCGGTAATCGGTGGGGAACTTTATTTGATACGGGGCAAAAATATCATCTCCGTTGCAACGGATGTGATTGATTTTGTGCTCGCCGCTGACGGTGATGCACTTGCTTACCGTGTGGCACCTTCTCATTTGTATTACCGTAAAACGGGTAAGAATGATGTGGCTTCGCTTATCTCTAAAAACTGCAACAGCCCTGCTTACTGTCTTTCCCAAAACGGCAAAGAACTGGCCTACACGGCGATCGATACGGCGGGCGTTTCCTATTTGCGTGTAGAATCCTATTCCAGCAACCGCCCGTACTTTGAAAATGCCGCAGGCCTTGTGCCCATTGCAATCAGTAACCGAAGCCGTTACATTTATTACACCGATGATAGCGGAGCGCTTTATGTGTTTAACAGTGAAAACGCGCAAAAGGTTAAATGCGCCACCGCCCCCGATCCTTCCTCGCTGATCTTCAACCGTGACTTTACCGAGGTGCTTTTTACCGAAAACGGTGGAACGGTGCTCTTTTCTAAGGGCGAGCGCAGGCAGATCGTGGGTGTTGCCAGTACCGAATACTTGCAGCTTCTGCCCAATCAAAGGGTTGCAAGCCGTGCTCTTGTGGGCGGCACACAGTACATGATGAAAAGTTTTTATCAAAATTACTTTTTGCATGCGGTAGGATCGGGTAAAAAACTGACCTACCTTGACCGTCGCGGCAATCTCACTGACGTTTCCTTTGTTGACGGCCTTGAAACGGTAACGGTAACCGATAAAGGTGTTTATTTCCTGCTTACGAGTCAAAATGAGGAAAACGTGAGCAGAGAGCTGTATTATGTAAAGCAGGGTAAGACCGAGTCTGCGCGCATTGAATGGGGCGTAACCTACTATTGCGCCAATGTCGATGGTAGTCGCGTGCTGTTTACGGGATATGAGGATGCGCTTTACGTTTACCGTGCTGAAACAGGCACACAGCGTATTTGTGATAGCATTATGTCCGATACCCTTACCGTTACGGCAGACGATCTGTTTTGCTTTTACCGCGAGGAGGGTGTGCTTACCGTGAGCGATAACGGCGGCGAGCTACGTGATATTGCCACGGGCGTGACGCATTTTGCGGTGGATACCCACGTGCTCTATTATGCCACCAATCACAGTGAGGACGGTACCTTCAGCGTTTATGCGAATTATCGCAATGAGCGCTTGAGCGAAGAAATTGCCGCCGGTATTTCAAAATTGGATTAGGAATAAGGCTTTGTTTGTAACTTAAATAAATAGATAAGCACGGTGCTCTCGCGCAGAGCGGCACTGTGCTTTTTTTGATCAAATTGATTACAAAAGCAGGTAATGAAAAACATAAATTTCTAGTGCTTAATGAAAAAAGTGCGTTAAATAAAAAAGTAGACAAGCGCTTAAAATGTATGCTTATGCAATCTGACGTAAAGGGGTGATGTTTGTAAAATGTAAAAATGAGCGAAATAAAGCGAAATAAAAACTTTTTAAAGAAACTATTGCACGCGATCAATTAAAGTGATATAATGAAATCGTATAGTTAAGAGTGCATATTTTTGCAGCGTCTTTGTATAAAGTTGAATTTTTTGGCATGGCAAGGAGGATTTAATGGGTATTGATTTGAAAGTAATCGACTGTACAATGGGGGGTCATACACTGGTTGAAAAGAGTGTAATTGAAGATTTTAACAGCAAATCGCAACTTATTGTGCACGAGTCGCAGGAGGCACTGTTTTTTAAAGACGGTCAGGCGCTTGATCTTTTTGCATCGGGACGCCACACTTTAAATTCGGACAACTTACCTTTGCTCAAACGTGTTTTTGGAAAGATATTTGGAGGGGAAACGCCGTTCCCTTGCGAGGTTTACTTTGTTAACAAAATAAATGTTCTGGATGTGCTGTGGGGAACCGATACGCCTGTTGTGGTGGAGGATCCTAAATATCATTTGATCGTTAATGTTCGCGCCAACGGTCAAACGGGCATACACGTCGTAGATTCCAGACGCTTTGTGGTCAAGGTGGTAGGCCAGCTTCCCGAAGTCAGCGCCGATCATGTGCGCCGTTCCATCAAAGGTATGCTGATCTCCTCTATTAAAGAGATCATTGCACAGACTATTGTAGAAAAGGGCGTAAGCATTTTGGAGGTTACCACAATGCTTTCCTTGCTTTCTCAGGCAATGCAGGAAAAGCTGAATGCACGCATTGCGGATATCGGTCTTGCGGTTGATCATTTTGCAGTAGAATCCATATTTGGAGACGGAAACGATCTCGCAAAGCTGCGCGAGGCTAAGGAACGCCGATTGGAAATGATGAACGAAGCGGAGCTGGAAGCCTATAGAATGACTATTTTGAGCGAGGCTCGCGCAAAAGCACGCGCCACCGAGGGCTATACTTATCAGGATGAGCGTCGCTTTGACGTGTTGGAGGGCGCTGCGAAAAACGAAGGTGCAGGCGCAGGATTTGTAAACCTGGGCGTTGGCATGGGTGTTGGTGTAGGCGTTGGACATACGGTTGCTAACATGGCTGCCGATATCATGGGCGGTACATCTGCACCGCCCGCTATACAACCTGTGCCGATGCGCATGTGTACCAAATGCGGCGGTAGTGTTGTGGCAGAGGCGCGCTTTTGCTCTCTTTGTGGAAACCCTGTGGAATCAAGACCTGCTTTTTGTCCACAGTGCGGTGAAAAGTGTGCCACCGGTGCGCGGTTCTGCGCAAGTTGTGGCAACAAATTGGGTGAATAGGGAGGCAATGTGATGAGAAAAACAGTCCGTTACTTAATTTTGATTGGATTTGTTTTGGTTTGCATTCTTTTGAATGTCATTCTGTTTTTGACTGTGAACGATCAACGCCTTTCCTCGGGTGTGTTCTGGATGGCGTGGGCGTTTGCTTTTCCGTGGAATTTATTGGCGAGTACTTGCGTTTTCTTTTGGACAAAGAAAGGGGATGCAGACCTCGTTAGAATGCCCGTTGCTTTGACTATCAGTTACGGCGCATTTGCAGTCAATTTGGTTGTGGGTGCAATCTTGATGTATGCGCCGATTGAAAAGATTGTTGCACCTCTGATCATTGAACTGATCATTAACGTAGCATATGTTCTTGTTTGCATGTATACGGTTTATGCGACGGAATATATTGTGAGAAATCAAAAAGAGGTCAAGCAAAAGGTATCCTACATTCGCATACTGAAGGCGGATGTGGACGATTGTCTTGCAGAAGCAGAGGATGCTGCTGTGCGTGCCGCCTTGACCGAGCTTGGTGAGCGTGTCCGATTCAGTGACCCGATGAGTCATCCTTCGCTTGCAGGTGTGGAAGGCGAGCTTTCGATGGTGATCACCGCCATCTCTGCTGCTGTTGCAGCGAAGGATACGGATGCGGCAATGATGCAGATCAAAAAGATGACCGATCTGTTGGAACGACGCAACAGCCGTTGCTTGATGCTTAAATGAGCAGACAGATCAGAGAAGTTCTTGTAAAGGACTTGATCCTTTATGCGCCGATTCCTGCCGTAGCGTTGGTGGCTATTTGGTTAATTGGTGTTTTGGTGGTATTGCCGCATGTGGCTTTTCCCCCTTTTGCGGTAATTTTGATTCTTTGCGCAATATCCTATTGGCCCTTTCGGTGCTTGTTGATTGGCCTGGTTCTTCTTTATAAGGTCTTTGCACCGATGCGGATCCGCAGTGAGTGCCGCTTTCAGCCTACGTGCTCTACCTACATGATACGCGCGGTTCAAAAATACGGTGTTATCGTTGGCGTTTTTAAGGGTATTCGGAGAATCTTACGTTGTCATCCGCCAAATGGCGGCATTGACGAGCCTTAAGTATGGTTTTCGTTTTGAAAACAACATGTATAAAGTTTTGAGAGGAAACGATTATGTTCGACAAAAAGCAAGTTAAGGGCTTTTGCCCCAATTGTGGTACACCCTTGTATACCTCTGCAGCAGGCGAAAAAATCATCTGCCCCAGATGTGATTGTAACGTTGTACCCAGCGCAACATCTCCCGCGCAAGCAACACGCTTGCAGTCCGGCACTTCTGTAGGTGCTGCAACAGTTGACGTTCCTGCGGCAATTAATTTTGATAGCGCGGAATCTGCATTGATCTATCTTGAAAATTTCTTTGATACCTATGAGTGGAGCGATTACTGTGAGCGCACAGCTTATACACTTTATGAGATCGAGGACGTTGTAAAGAGGAATAAATGCGAAAAAGGTTCCAATGCATACACTTGGTATTTGGATTTCAAGGCGCTTTACGTTCCGCTTACAAAAAAACTGGAGGCTTTGGCTGAGTATGAAAAGCAGATCGCCGAGAAATTTGACCCGGAGGATAGTGTTGAGGCATTTGGAATTTTTGATCTTTATGCCAAAATCATCAACCGTCTTAATGCTGATCGTGAAGTAATCCTTAAGCGTCTGGAATCGGATGTTAAGTATGCGGGTCAGCTGAAGCTGGATGCCGATAAGCTTGCTGAGATGAGCAAGGCGCTTGATGAGATGAGGAGGAACTTTTCCGATACCGTTCGCGCGGTGGAAAAGATCACGCAGATCCCCGGTTACGTCAAGGCGAAGGCAAATATCGATAAGGCAAAACGAGATGAATTATTGGAAACTAAGGGCATTGATGCTGAGCAATTCTATGCATCCGCTCTTGCAGAGTATAGTCCTGATAAACTCAACAATAACGAGTCACTGATGCTCTTTGAGCAGATTCGCGGCTATGCGGATAGTGTGGAATATATTGAAAAGATCAATAAGTATTTTAATTATCATTTCGAGTTGTTTCACTTTATGGGAAAACACTATATTTTCCGCAAGGAGGAGAATACTGATGCGTTTGCCATGAATCCTTTTTCGCCAAATAAGAACCAGCAGCCACAAACGGTGGCAGAGGTTGCCTCGGCAAGCGTAAGGCGCGTTACGTTTGCATTATATGAGGTCGTAGACGGCGAGCCGGGCAAGAAGCCGATCCTTAGTGGTATTGATCAGATCTTGACCTGCTACGGCACGCGTCTGTACTATTTCAAGAACACGGGCGGTGTGTATTATTTTGACTTTGCATCGATGACCGAAACTGGTTTGGATAGGGCTCCCATCACCGACTATCTTTTTGGCGGTAAATATTATATCGAGTTTAACAATACGGGTAACGTGTTCTTCTTTAAGAAAAAGCTCCCCGTTTCTATTGAAAAACGCGGTTGTGTTGCCACCTTCTTTAAGGGCGCGCCTGAAACAGAACAAAGAGCGAACAATTACGCCGTAATCAGCGTGAACATGCGCGAAAATTCCGTGAAGCCGCTGATTGACGCTATGGTAGACGTTGCCGACTATTACGAGAATGAGCTTTTTTATACCTTTGCAGAGGAGCCTGAAAAGAAAAAGAAGAATGATTCTGAAGTGCAGACACCTCAAAAGATAAAAACTATACTTATGGCTTGCAACGTTAACACGGGTGAAAAACGGTGTGTGTTGAACGAAGGCTGCGAGATCCATAATGTTGTTGGCGGTAAGATCATTTATTCCCGTTGGACTCCCAATGATTATAACAAGAGCTTGCTTGTATATGATCTAAAGTCGGAAACCGATGCTTTGATTGAGGATAATATTCTTGATTATGTATGCGTGTTGAAGAATTATGTGTACTATACTGTCGGTAATGATGAGTTCCGTCCCTTGATGCGCAACAATTTTGAGGGAACCGAGCGCATTGAAATTCTTGAGCAGGCAGAAAAAATTATCGGCAATCGCGGTAATTGGCTCTACATTGAAAGAGGTAGTAGCTATAATAAGGCGCTCTTTAAGCTTCGCAGTGACGGCAAGGAGCAGATCTTCCTTTGCTCGCAGTTTAAGTGCTTTGTTAAAATTGCCGAGGATAACGTGTATTATCTTGATGCTTGGGATAATCTTCACATCGTTCGTCCCGACGGTCGCGATGACCGTATAATCGCTGAGGATCTGGACATTATAAATGGAAATCTGGATGCCAGCATCATTGTGGAAGAGGATCGTATTTATTACGTGCGCAAAGAGGCTGTTGAGGATAACAAGACGTCAAAATCGCTTTACGTGATGGATCTTGACGGTCATAATGTGAAGAAGCTTGTGTTTAACGTTGACAACGTGCTGAATTACGATCAAAACACGCTGTATTATTCTGCTTGGCAAGAAATGCGCTACAAGGTTACTGTTCCGGCCAGAAAGAAGGCAGAGGAGCGTACGTATCATCAAATCTACAAGCTGAAAAAGTACTTTGTTTATGATAAAAAGAGCGGCGAAAGCACACTTGTACTTACAAAGAACAAGCCGCACGGTAAGACCTCCTTTAAGAAGGGCTGCTTTGGCGGCAGTGTGGATGCAAATCTGATCTACGTAGAAGATCCGGTGGTGCGCGAGTTCAAGCGTCGCGGTCTTGCCAAGGTCGGTCAAAACTCGGCAATTGCCGCAACGACGCTTGAAAAAATGCGCGCAGTGAAGCAGAGTGCTGTTAGCAATAGTGCGAAGGTGACCCCTTTCAGCGTTGTTTTGTACGTTCTTGCGTTCCTTGGCATGGCTTTGGGTATTGTTTTGCCTCAAACCATCTTTGGTATTGTGTTGCGTATTTTTGGCTTGCTTGCCAGCGGCGTTTTGGCGCTCTTTGCCTTTGGTTTCTTTGACCCCTATATTGTGGGCATGAAGAGAATTAAAATCAGCAATCGCAAGCTGCTTGGCGTTTTGTATGTCATACTGACAATTTTGCTCATCATTGTCGTAATCGTCATTGCTGTCAATGCACCTTGGATAGGGTCAGACTTTAAGCATGCAGTAAAGCTGACAACAAGCTCCTCTGTATCCTTTGAATCCGCATATGAGGATTATTACGTCAAGTTTATTCCCACTGATAACGACACGTACATTTTCTCTGCTTCGCGCAACGCAACATTGGAACTGTACGATGAGGATCATGAGTTGATTGAAAGAAAGAGCCGCAGTGGAATGGCTTCCGCAGGCGACACATACCTTTCTTGTTCTTTGAAAGCAGGCGATACGTATTACGTTATAATTTGCAGCTTCAATTATTCCGAAACGATTCGTGTTAAAAAGGCAGAAGAAGGCGATACCAGGGAAAAAGCGCTTTTGCTTTCAGACGGAGTCAGTGTATCGGTAGGGGATACAAGTTCTTCCAAGCGCAAGTATTACAAATATACACCTACCATTACAGGCGCGCACAAGCTTACGGGTTCTTTTAACGCAAATGTAAATGTATACGATTCTTTGACCACTACAAGCTATATTACAACTGGAATTGATCAGAGTGTGCAGTTGATAAAGGGTAAGACCTATTATTTTGAGGTTTGGAACGCCAATACGAACAACTCGTCGTATGTTACATTTATGCTTGAATCTCCGGCTCCCGGCAGCAGCAGGGACCTTGCGATCAATGCTAGTCTTGGCACAAATTATTCTATTTCTGCTACTTCTTCCGCACCGGTGTATTATAAGTTTACTCCAAGTACAACGGGCACTTATATCTTCCAATCCACCGATAGCTCCTCGGGCGACCCCGATATCAAAATTTACAGCTCGCTGACCTCTACGTCTACCGTTGCCTCAAATACAAGCTCCGGCCATTTCAATTTGAGTTATACGCTGAATGCGGACACGACCTATTATATTGAGGTTTACAATGGCAGCTACAGTGGCTATACATTCAATTTTACGGTTAATGTTCCTGCACCGGGCAGCAGCAGGGATCTTGCGATCAATGCTAGTCTTGGCACAAATTATTCTATTTCTGCTACTTCTTCCGCACCGGTGTA
>JAFVTV010000014.1 GCA_017502975.1 Clostridia bacterium
AGTGTAAATACGGTCTTGTCCTTGAGGGTTTCGGGCACAGCACCGTCAACAATTCTTTGCGCCAACCCCTCCACCACGGCGGTCTTGCCAACACCCGGCTCGCCGATCAGGCAGGGATTGTTTTTCGCGCGGCGGGAAAGTATCTGAATAACGCGCTCGGTTTCCTTATCACGCCCAATCACAGGGTCGATCTTCCCCTCACGCGCAAGTGCGGTGAGATCGCGCCCAAACGAGGCAAGCGTGGGGGCGTTTGAAAGCGCGCCCTTGCCGCTGCGTGCCGCCTCCTTTTCGCCGTTATTGTTTTGCGTTGGCGCAGAGCCAAGCAGGGTAATGATCTCACGGCAAAGGTCATCGGGGTTTGCGCCCAAATGCTCAAGGATATGGACAGCTACCGCATCACGCTCGGCAAGCAGAGAGAGCAAAAGATGCTCCGTTCCAATGTAGCCCTGCCCGCCCTTTACAGCCTCCATGGCAGAGCCCTCAATGATCTTTTTGGTGCGCGGCGTCATATCGGCGGGGGAAACATTGCTTTCTGTGCCTGTGCCGGTTAGCGCCTCGATGCGATTTTTGACCTTTTCCACGGTTATGCCGTATTTGCCAAGTAATTTGGCTGCTACACTGTCGGTTTCGGCGGCAAGCGCTAATAAAATGTGTTCAGAGCCGATATAAGTGTGTCCTAGCTGTCGTGCAAAGCGCAGGGCGTTATTGAGTGTATTTTGTGCTTTTTCCGTAAAACGGTTAGCCATGTGGCTTCACCTCCAATGCTTTTTTGATAAATGCGGCACGCAATGCATCACGCTCGGTGCTGCTTTTCGGGGGATCTACTTCATTTTGTATGAGCTGCGCGGGCATCACCGCAATGAGTAGGGCGTTGAGCGTTTCGGCGCTGATCGAGGTGATGATCCCCTCAGCAATGCCGAGCTTTAACTCCTTGTAAAGAGAGAAAAATTCCTCCGATGAGATGCGCGTGGCATACCGCAAGATCCCCTCTGCGCGGTGAATTCTATCCTCGCGGATCAGCGCCGCCTCGCCCGCGACACGTGAGCGCAGCTCGCGCTCCTTATTTATAATATTTTGTACGGTTTCTACAAGCTTATGCAGGATGTCCTCCTCGGAAAGCCCAAGGGTGATCTGGTTGGAAATTTGATACAGGCACCCGTGCGCAGCCGAGCCTTCACCGTACATGCCGCGCATCGTGATGCCGATCTTGGAGAGTTGATGCGAGAGGGAAGCGATCATGCGATGCTCCGTGAGAGCCGGCAAAAACAGCATGACCGAGGCACGCATACCCGTGCCAAGATTGGTGGGGCAGTGCGTAAGATAGCCTAACTTCTCATCAAATGCAATATCAAGCGCGGCGTCAAGCGTTTCATCGCATGCCACGGCAAAGCGGTAGGCATCCTGCAATGCAAGCCCCGGCAGAATGCACTGCAAGCGGATGTGATCCTCCTCGCAGCCCATTACATAGAGGCTCTTATTGTCGCAGCGAAAGAGCGCACGGGGATTTTTTTGCACCGCAAATTCCGGGCTGATAAAATGCTGCTCCACCAGCGCACGGGCGGCTGTGGGGGAGAGGGTATCCATATCGGTGCGGATAAAGTCTGCCCCAAGCGCCTCATTCAGCTCTGAGAGAATCTTTTTTGCCTGCTCATCGGTGAGTTTGTTACCAAAGGCATAGCCGTTTATATTTCTTGCCAAGCGAATGCGTGAGGAGATCACGGTGTCCGCTTCGGCACCCTTAATTTGATACCAAGCCATACTATCACTCCTTCTCACCGTTTTCCATGGCGCGGATCTCATCGCGCAGGCGTGCGGCTTCCTCAAAATTTTCCGCTTCGATCGCGGTCTTTAACGCGCTTTTTAGATTTACCATACGGTTTTTCTTTTCCAGCGCCGCAAGTCTTGCGGCGGGCGCACGTCCTGCGTGCGTCACGTTGCCGTGAATCGAGCGAATGCTGCGCTCCAACTCATCACCAAACGTGCCGTAGCACAAGGGGCAGCCCACCTTGCCGGATTTTGCAATCTCCTGCCACGTGCTGCCGCACCCCTCGCATTTTTTTGCCTTTACACCAAGGCTTTGCGGCAATCCAAAGATGTCACCGATAAAATTGCCGTAGCCCGCAGGGAACAGGGCGGAGAAGGGATCCTCGCCAAAACCTGCTTTGCCCTTGGTAATGAGCCCCATTTCCTCAGCGCAGGCGCGGCAAAGATGATAGGAGCGCTTTTCGCCGTTTACATTTTCTTCGTAGAAAAAATTTGCTTCCTTTTCATTACATTTTTCACATTTCATACGGATCACTCCTTTTACTGCATGAGCGAGAGCAGTACGTGTTTAAAGATCTGTGCGCGTAGCACACCTCTGCCTTCGGGTGTGACGGGGGAGAGGGCAGCAGTTGATAGGGCATTGCTCACAATGATAGCCTCTCTTTCGGTAATGATATCATTGTCTGCAAGATTTTTTAGATATGCCAAAGCCTCTCGCTCTTCAATTTTATTGCCGATCGCGTGGAAAAAATGCATCAGATATTCGTTCTTGTGCATCTGCTTGCGAATGATGCGGATACGCCCACCTCCGCCGCGGCGTGATTCGATCAGGTATCCGCGCTCAGGGGTAAAGCGTGAGGTGATGACGTAACTGATCTGGCTTGGCACGCACCCAAGGCTTTGCGCCATTTCGTTGCGCTGCAGATCAAGCGCTCCGCCGCTTTCCTCCAGCATTTGTTCAATCAGCTTTGCAATTTGATCGGTTAGCATAGCAAATCTCCTTTGACTTTCTTTGACCTTTACTGACTTTAGTATAAAACGAAAGTCAAACAAAGTCAAAGTCAAACAAAGTCAAACAATGAAAGGGAGAGGCGATTATAGCCGATTATGGCGATTTATCTACTTGTTTCCTTTGTTTTTCTCGTTTTATTAAAAAATCCCCCACCGCCAAAAGCAGTGGGGGAAGGGGGCTATTGATACTGATATCCGCCAAATTCGCGGTTGTAGGTGGTGGCAAGCGCATCCCAGGTGGCACGGTCTACCTCGCCTGTTTCGGCAAGACCGTGGCGGCGCTGAAAGCTGCGCACCGCATCCATGGTTTTTGCGTCGTATATACCTGTTTGCGGCACGTCATCAAAGCCCTCGTAGATCAGATCAAGCTCGCCAAGGGCGTACTGTACCAGCCGTACCAAAAAGGTTTCGTCACCCTCACGCAGGGCGTATCCCGGGGAGATACGGGGAAATTGTGCAAGCGGCACAGGTGCATCCTCTCGCCGAAGCGACTCCTCATATCTTTTAAAGAGCAGCTCCCATGTGGCGGTATCAACTATGCCTGTCGGCGGCAGGCGCTCCTCACGCTGAAAGGCAATGACAGCCTCGCGCGTTGCGGTGTCGTAAATGCCGTCGATCGGCGGGGCGGGGATGTTGGGGTTTACATAGGAGAGCTGCCGCAGGTAGCGTTGCAGATTGCGGATCGCTTCTTGCTCGTTTGTATTTGGCATATCAACCTCCGATCTCAAAGCCGGGGTATTGCCCCTCGCCAAGACTTGCGCCGTTATATAGGTCGCCGTAAATATCTATAATGGCGTTCCATGTGATTGCGCCAACCGTGCCGTTCACAGGAAGCCCAAATTGCTCTTGAAAGGCAATCACCGCCTCGCGTGTGCGCGGGCCAAAGTAGCCCGTGACGTCAACCGTGGGGATAGAGGTAAAGCTCATTGCAATATAGTTGAGGTATTGCTGCAGCAGTCGCACGTCCTCACTGTCAGAGCCAAGGCGCAGCACCACACCGGGAAAGGGAACCGTGTTCCCCTCAATATATTCGCGCGGGATCGTGGATACAATGCCGAGATATGCATCGTAAATGGCATCCCATGTCTGCTCACCCACAATGCCGTCTGCAACCAGCCCAAAGGTGTTTTGGGCATCGATCACGGCGGCACGGGTGGTTGCGCCGAACACCCCGTCTATTGCAAGGGGGGGAATGGTATTGTAAAAGCCTGAAAGATAGTTCAGATAATATTGTAGATTAGCAACACCAAGGCTGGCATCTCCCTCGCGCAGCACGCCGGGGTATTGCTGTGTGACCTCCTCGATGGTTACCCCCTCGGAATCCAACTCGTTAAGGCGTTTAACGGCGTTGTAGATGCGGCGAACGTAATACCATGTGGATTTTCCCACTACGCCGTCGGCGGTAAGACCGAATATCTCTTGAAAGCGCCGCACGGCCGCCTCGGTATCGGTACCAAAGATGCCGTCGACAAGTAGAATCTTGGGGATAGAGGGATAGTTGGCGGAAATGCGGTTGAGGCGCAGCTGTAGCACGCGCACGTCGTCATTGACAGAGCCTAACCGCAAGGGCACCACAGGCGCGCTTTCCGTAGTGCCTGCCGTTGGGGCGTTTTGCACTAAATTGATGTCATCGCCATAATAGTAGGTCAAGATCTCATAGGGAGTAAGACCTTGCTCGGCAAGCTCAACACTCCCCCATTGCGAAAGCCCCTCACAGGTGACCTCACGCCCGTCACAATAGGCGGCAAGCAGGGGTTCTACGTTCCCTTGGCGCACGATATAGTCGTTAAAAAGCTGTCCTGCCAGCTCCTTTATGTTTTCAAAGATATCTCTACCCTCCACAAAGGATTGATCAATAGAGGTGGAATTTGTAATGTCAAAATCGTAGCCGCGCGAGCGATAGTATTCTGTATAAATACGATTCAGCACAAAGGATATTTGGGCATACATGTTGGCGCGGATCGCATTTTCGGGCCACGTGGGGTAGATCTCACTCGAGGCTACGTTTGCCACGTAGTCAAGAAAGGGGAGGGTTACGTTCCTGGCATTTTGCTCGGGACGGCCAAGATGCACGGTAATGGTTTCGGGAATAAAAGGTGTAGTTGGCATACCTCCTCCTTTCAAAGCGCCGGGGGTGTGTTTTCAAACAAATTGGGACGCTTTACCGCAAATCCGTCAGGGTATTGATTTTCGGGCACGGGGATAAGATCGGCTTGCTGCATGGCAATGATGCCGTCAAAGATAGGCACCTCGTTGTAAATGGCTTGCTCGTAGCCCTGCAGTACAACGGATATATTGTAGGTGGAGAAGGGTGGCACCGAGGAGGGGCGCTGTGAGGCACCGCGTGCGGGGGCAGGGAGCGAAACACGCGGTGTTTTGCCGTCGTTTCCGGTTTGTAATTCGTATAATACGTCGGTTCCGTCATCACGCGCCCTCGATATCGTGACCTCGGCACCCGAGAGGGGAATTGCTGAGTTTGCCGTGGTGACCTGTACCACCAAAAATCCTGTGCCTGTTTCGCGTGGCTGTTCGATTTCTCGGTTCATTCTCAAAGCCTCCTTTCGTTTCCTTTTCAGTATATGCGCTGTTGAATGGGAGGTTCTTGGCGGCTTGCTTGGCGAAAAAGCTAAAATCACAAAAAAATTTAAAATAGCACTTGATTTTTTAATCTGTACATGCTATAATATTATCTGTTCGCCGGAATGATGGAATTGGCAGACGTGCTGGACTCAAAATCCAGTGGTAGCGATACCGTGCGGGTTCGACCCCCGC